>JAFYNC010000027.1 GCA_017549905.1 Clostridia bacterium
AACTGAGAATAAATCAAGGCTTGGCGCTAATGCAATTTTAAGCGTTTCGTTAGCATTGGCTAAGGCACTCGCAAATTCTAAAAAAATGCCGCTTTTTAGGCATTTGGGCGGTACAAATGCAAATTTAATGCCAAGACCTATGATGAATATTTTAAACGGTGGAGCACATGCCGCTAATAATATTGATATCCAAGAGTTTATGATAATTCCGATCGATAGCTGCTGCTTTGCAGAAAGTCTTAGGAAATGCAGTGAAATTTACCACGCTTTAGGTAAACTGTTAAAAGAAAAAGGATTAGCATCCGGTGTGGGCGACGAGGGCGGATTTGCACCTAATTTAAGCTCAGACGAGGAAGCTATTGAACTTATAATAGAAGCTATACAAAAAGCAGGGTATACAACCGATGAAATTAAAATAGGACTCGATGTAGCGTCAAGCGAGTGGTATAAAGACGGGAAATATCATCTTCCGAAACGTAACATTCAAATGACAGCCGATGAGCTTATAAAATATTATGAAGATATGCTCGAGAAATATCCTATAATTTCTATTGAGGACGGTGTAGCCGAGGAGGATTGGCAAGGCTGGAAGTCCTTGACTGAAAGAATAGGCTCTAAAATACAACTTGTTGGTGACGATTTGTTTGTAACAAATACGGCTCGACTTAAAAAGGGAATAGCCGAAAAAGCAGGAAATGCAATTCTAATTAAGCCTAATCAGATAGGCACACTTACCGAAACTCTTGATGTTATAGAACTTGCTAAGCAAAACGGATATAAAACAGTTATTTCTCACCGCTCAGGCGAGAGTGAGGATACAACAATAGCGGATTTGGCGGTGGCAGTAAATGCAGGGCAGATTAAAACAGGAGCGCCTTGCAGAAGTGATAGAGTTGCAAAATATAACCGCTTACTTTTAATAGAAAATGAAATAAAATAAAAGAGGGCTTTCGCCCTCTTTTATTTTATAAAATTCAAGTTTTTACAATGCGGGGAACTCTTGGAGATATTCCGCAAACAATTTCATAGCCAATAGTATCAGCTATTTTGGCTAATTCATTTACCGGCAAGTCTTTACCGAAAAGAATTACTTCGTCACCCATTTTAACATCGGGAATATCACTCACATTAACTGCCATTTGGTCCATACAAACTCTGCCTAATATTTTGGCCTTATAGCCGTTTATAAGCACATAAGCCTTGTTTGAAAGAATTCGCGGATAACCGTCAGCATATCCGGCGGTAACGGTAGCTATTTTCATTTTTTTCTGTGCTTTAAAGGTTCTGCCATAGCTTACAGTATCCCCAGCATTAATTTCTTTTACCATAGAAACAACTGATTTTAAGGTCATTACAGGAATAAGCCCTTTTTCAAATTCGGGCGCCATATCAGGCTCTATACCGTAGAGTATAATTCCCGGTCTTGTTATATCCAAATGCTTGTCGGAATCTTTAATAATTGCTGCAGAATTAGAGCAGTGGTACATTTTGGCTTTAAGTCCGTTTTGCTCAAAATACTCAACCGATTTTTTAAATCTTTCAAACTGAGTTTTAGTAAATCCGTCATCATTATCTGCAGCCCTGTCAGATACTGCAAAATGTGTGAAAACTCCTTCAAGATTTAAGTGGGGAAGTCTTGCGCATTCTAAAGCGGAGTCAAGCCCTATAAGCTCTTCTGTTCTGCAATCAAAGCCTAAGCGCGACATACCGGTATCAAGTTTTATATGTACATTAACATTTACATTTTGGGCTTTTGAATATTCCGATAAAAGAGCGGCATATTCCTTCGAGTAAACACATTGTGAAATATTGTTTTGGGATAAAATTTTAGCGCAGTTTGCAGGGGTATAACCTAAAATAAGAATTGGCTTTGAAATTTTAAGTTCGCGAAGCTGCAAAGCCTCATCTATATTGGAAACCGCAAAGCAATCAGCACCCGCTTTATCTAAAACAGGCGCTATATCAGATACCGAATGTCCGTAAGCATTAGCCTTTACAACAGCCATTATTTTACTGCCTTCGGTAAGATTTCTTATCAGCTCAAAGTTATGTACAAGAGCAGAAATATCAATTTCGGCCCAAGTTCTGTGTATAAAATCCAAAGCTACACAATCCTTTTTTTATTATTTTTAATTTTTTGTGAAACAAAGTCTGCAAACGGAATAAAAATCATACTTAAAACGGTCCATATAGCAGAATAAGCAATACAAATCTGACCGCATAGGTTAAAGGGCATTTTACTGTAATCCCAAACATTTTTCTTTAGTATTATATTAAAAATAACTCCGAATATAAACTCAATCGATGTAATAAATGCACTGCCTATAAGTCCTTTTATTAAAAGATTTGTGTTTTTGAAAATTTTCGCTATCTTTGAAAAGAACAAAAAGCATATACCACCGGCAGTAAGCATCGACCAATGGGTAAAACCGCGCCAAACAATTTCAAGCAGACCATAGCCTATGGCGCCGATAGAAAATAACATTATTTCATCTTTAGTTTTATTCAAGTAAATCACCCATAATATTATGGGTGATTTAGCGATATTCTATACATTGAAACGGAAAAGAACAATATCACCGTCATTCATAACGTATTCTTTGCCTTCGCTGCGAACAAGACCTTTTTCTTTTGCGGTTACCATACTGCCGCCGCAAGCCATAAAGTCATCATAAGCAATTACCTCTGCGCGAATAAAACCACGTTCAAAGTCAGAGTGAATTTTACCTGCTGCACCAGGCGCTTTAGTGCCCTTAGTAATTGTCCAAGCGCGAACCTCGGGTTTTCCTGCTGTAAGATAAGAAATAAGACCTAAAAGGGAATAGCATTTTTGAATCATTCTGTCAAGTCCTGAACGTTCAAGACCGAGTTCTTCTAAAAACATTACCTTTTCTTCGTCACTAAGATTTGAAATTTCGGCCTCTAAAGCGGCACAGATAGGTAAAATTTCAGCCTTTTCCTTTTCTGCTATTTCCTTAACCTTATTATAGTTTTGATTACCTTCAATGCCTGAGGCAAAATCATCCTCACTCATATTGCAAGCATAAATAACAGGCTTTGCAGAAAGTAATGCTGTTGTATTTATGATTTCAGTTTCATTTTCATCTAAAATTTCAATCGAGCGCGCGGGTAGTCCTTTTTCAAGATGCTCAATAAGGCGCTTTAAAAAGTCAACCTCGCCCTGCATTTTTTTATCTCCTTTTAAGGCTTTGGTTGCATTATCAAGACGGCGCTGCGCCATTTCTATATCAGAGAAAATAAGTTCTAAATTAATTGTTTCAATATCACGAACGGGGTCTACCGAGCCTTCTACGTGGATAATATCTGTGCTTTCAAAACAACGCACAACATGGACAATGGCATCAACCTCACGTATATTTGAAAGGAACTTGTTGCCAAGACCTTCACCCTTTGAAGCGCCTTTAACAAGACCTGCAATATCAACAAATTCTATTACGGCGGGGGTGAATTTATCAGGATTATAAATTTTAGCCAACTGTTCAAGTCTTTCGTCAGGAACGCTTACTATTCCTACGTTTGGCTCAATAGTGCAAAAAGGATAATTTGCAGACTGTGCGCCTGCATTTGTAATTGCGTTAAATAGGGTTGACTTTCCTACATTTGGCAGACCTACCATACCGAGTTTCATAATGAAAATACTTCCTTTATTATAACATTTTATATAATTATAAAACCAAATAGATATATTATCAAGAAAAAACTTAAAAAAACTATAAAATGTTTTGATTTTTATGGTTATTTATAGTATAATCTAAATTGAGAATTTATAAATTAAAGGAGGCAGCAATTTGAAAACTAATTACAGTGTATCGCTTGAAAAAATATTGCGCGAGTTTTCACTTGAAGTTTTAACTATGCCAAAGTCCCCTGAGGAAATAATGATAACCACAACCGAAATTAACAGGCCCGGTCTTCACATGGCAGGTTATTTTGAATTTTTTGATGAAAACCGTATTCAGATAATCGGTAAAAGCGAAGAAGGATTTTTAGGCCGTTTTACCGACGAAAAATCACGCCAAAGGCTTGAAGATTTCTTTTCAAGAAAACCTGTTGCCGTTGTTATCTGCCGAGGATTAGAAATTAATGATAGTTATGTTGAAATTGCAGAAAAATATGGTGTGCCGCTGCTTCGAAGCGCTGAGTCAACATCTGATTTCACATCGGCACTTATTGCATTTTTGAATATTCACTTAGCGCCGCGTGTTACC
>JAFYNC010000028.1 GCA_017549905.1 Clostridia bacterium
ATTTGCGATAAAACAAAAAAAGACCGTATTGTTTTACGGTATAAAAAATATGTTTGAGGTGATTCTATGTTAAGCGCAGCTGACATACGTAATGTTAAATTCGGTAAGTCTATGAATGGCTACAAGCAGGATGAGGTTGAAATTTTGCTTGATAAAGTTGAGGCTGATTATGTAGAGTTTGAGAAGATTATTAGAGATTTTCAGGCTAAAATTGAAACTCTTAATAAGGAAATAAGTGAATTTAAGTCTGCTCAGGATTCTATTCAGAATGTTTTGTTATCTGCTCAGCGTTTAGCTGATAGAATCGTTGGTGAAGCAAAAGAAAAGAGCGATGAAATTATTAAAAACGCAGAATCAAATATTGCTGTTATAACCGCTCGTGAAAAGGAACTTTCCTCAACATTTGAATTAAAGGCACAAGAAAGAAAATCAATGCTCGAAAAAGAACTTGCCCAAATGGTTGAAAATGCAGAGGCAAAAGCAAAAGCTATTACCGCTGTGGCAGAGGAAACTGTTAATAATCAGCAAATTTTATTTGATAAACTTAAAATTGAAATTGCAGGTTTCAAGTCTACTGTTACTGCTAAATATAAAGAGCATCTTGAAATTTTAAGTACAATACCTGATACAGTTCCGAGCGACCCCATAAGACTTGCAGAGGTATTGTCAGCTTCTATTGATAAAGACCCTGAAATTTTAAATATGTTTAAAAAAGTTGATATTTCTTCGACCGCTGATACATCAGAAGTTTTAGAAGAGCAAGGTATTTCAACAGGCTTTAAGGTTGAAGATGCAATTTCAGATTTAGATGAAACTGAGGAATAGAGGATATTAAGTGTTATCATATATTTTGGCAATATTATGTGGAATTTTTGTTTTAGGGGCAGATGTTGTTTCTAAGCTTTATATTATTAGAAATTTCGCTTTAGGTGAAACAGCGCCTTTTATTAACGGTTTAATTGATATTGTTTATATCCATAATCGTGGCGCGGCTTGGGGCATTTTTGGCGGGAAAACTTTGTTTTTAATATTGTTCACAAT
Organism: Clostridia bacterium; assembly: GCA_017549905.1. Classification (GTDB taxonomy): domain Bacteria; phylum Bacillota; class Clostridia; order Oscillospirales; family Acutalibacteraceae; genus UBA737. The sequence continues at coordinate 1,042 of JAFYNC010000028.1, forward strand.
AGCAATTATGGTTTTTTGTATAGTTTTCTTGGTTAAGAATGCAAAAAAAAGTAAGCTTATGTTTTGGGCGGTAATACTTATAATTTCAGGTGGAATCGGTAATATGTACGACCGAATTTTCAGAGAAGGAAATGTGGTTGATTTTCTGCATTTTGAGTTTTGGCCCGATTTCCCCGTTTTTAATATTGCTGATTGTGCGGTTGTTGTAGGCGGCGGCCTGTTAGTTCTTTATTTTGTTATAGATATATTTAAGGATTATAAATTAAAAAAAGCAGGTAAATGATGCAGATATTTGAAACGATTTACAATGCTGAAACTTCTCAAAGGCTTGATGTGTTTGTAAGCAATATGGCGGATGTTTCTCGTTCGAGAGCCGCAAGTCTTATTAATGAAGGCAACGTTATAGTAAGCGGTAAGACTGCTTCTAAAAACACAAAGTTAATTTCCGGTATGTCTGTTAAAATAACTATTCCTGAGCCTGTTGGCTTAGATGTTACTGCAGAAAATATACCGCTTGAAATAGTTTATGAGGATGATGACCTTTTAGTTGTCAATAAACCAAAAGGTATGGTAGTTCATCCTGCTGCAGGTAATTACTCGGGAACACTTGTTAACGCTCTTTTATATCATTGCGGTAGTTCGTTATCAGGTATAAATGGTGTAATGCGTCCTGGTATTGTTCATAGAATAGATAAAAATACAAGCGGTCTTTTAATGGTTGCAAAAAACGATTTGGCTCACAATTTTTTAGCAAGTCAGATAAAGGATCATTCATTCACAAGAGAATATGCCGCAGTTTGTTATGGTAATGTTAAGAACGATAGCGGTATTATTAATGCTCCAATTGCCCGTCATCCCGTAAAGCGTAAGCAAATGGCTGTAGTGACGGGTGGGAGAGATGCTATAACTCACTATGAGGTTGCCGAGCGTTTAAACGGCTTTACCTATTTAAAATTAAAGCTTGAAACAGGAAGAACACATCAAATAAGGGTTCATACTGCATATATCGGACATCCCGTAGCCGGTGATGATGTTTACGGTCCTAAAAAGGTTATTACCGAGCTTTGCGGACAGTGTTTACACGCACAAAAATTAGGTTTCATACATCCGCGAACCAATAAATATATGGAATTTTCGAGCGATTTGCCTGAATATTTTAATGAGTTTTTAAAAAGGAAAAGGAATTAATGGGAATATTTGACGGCTGTCTACTTGCCTGTGATATTGATGGAACTTTAGTAGAAAACGGATTTATTAATCCTCGCAATCTCCAAAAAATTGAATACTTTTTTAAAGAGGGTGGTAAGTTTTCACTTTCAACAGGCAGAAGCGTCGGCGCTATAAGTGATGTGCTTAAGTCACTCAAAAAAATATCACCTTCAATTGTTGCAAATGGTTGTATGATATATGATTATGAGAATGAAAAATCTCTTTATGAAGCTTATATTTCGAGTGAAGATTATTCTATCACAAAGCAAATAGTTGAAAACAAAATGAATATCGGTGTTGAAATTCATTCGGGAGATAATGTTTTTGCTGTTAGATGTACTAACGAATCTGATGACCATCAAAGCTATGAAAAAATAATAGCGCAAAAGGTTTCGTTTGATTATGCTTGTAATTTTAAATGGAACAAAGCAATTTTTATGTTTGATTCTTTTGATGATAGAGAATTATTTAAGAAAAGTGTTTCTATTGAGAGTGAAAATTCAGATTTTATTGATACCTGTGCTACATTTGGCGGTAGAACAAGATATTATTACGAACAATTGCCAAAGGGTGTTTCAAAGGCTGAAACATTGTTAAAACTTAAAAATATTTTATCAATTAAGGATGGCGGTCTATTTGCTATAGGTGATTATTATAATGACCTTGGTATGATAAAATGCGCTGATATTGGCGCTGCTACATTAGATGCGCCCGATGATATAAAAATGTTTGCAGAATTTGTAACGGGCAGTTGTAAAGATGGCGCCGTTGCGGATTTTATTGAATATTTAACAGGTAAATTTAGTGCAAAGTAATTTGCATTTTAAATATGAAAGGATGGAAAAAATGGACATTGCAGTAAAAAAAGAATTGCAAATCAAAGCCCTTAAAGTCAGAATGGGTATTATTGAGGGGGTACACGCCGCAAAGTCGGGACATCCCGGTGGTTCGCTTTCGATTGCTGAAATAATGACATATCTATATTTTAAGCAGATGAATATTGACCCTAAAAATCCTAAAATGGATAATAGAGACCGTTTTGTTTTATCAAAGGGTCACGCCGCTCCCGCACTTTATGCTACATTGGCTTTAAGAGGATTTTTTGATATCGAGCTTATGAAGACTTTACGTCACCCTGGTAGTATTCTTCAAGGTCACCCCGATATGAAAAATATTCCCGGTGTTGATATGTCAACAGGCTCTTTAGGTCAAGGTATTTCAACTGCTG
>JAFYNC010000029.1 GCA_017549905.1 Clostridia bacterium
ACTTTCGCCACCCGACAAAGTGCCTGATGAACGGGATAAATCAAGGTATTCAAGACCCACGCTTTTAAGAAAATTAAGTCTTTCCTTTATTTCCTTTAAAATAGGCTTTGCTATCATAGTATCCCTTTGTCCAAAGACAAGGCTATCGATAAATTCAAGCTCTTTCACAACCGACATATCGCAAAACTCTTTTATATTCTTGCCGCCTATCGTAACAGCCAAATATTCGGGTTTTAATCTTGCGCCGTTACACTCGGGACAAGCGCTTTCATGCATATAGCTTTCGATTTCGTTTCTCGAATAATCGCTTGTGGTTTCCTTATATCTTCTTTCAAGGTTGTTGATAATTCCCTCAAACTCAGAGTAATAGGTGCCACCGCCGTAAACTGTGTTTCGCACTAATTTAATTTTGGTTTCCCCTGTGCCGTAAAGCACTTTTGATTTTACTTCATCGCTCAAATCCTTCCAAGGAGTGTTTATATCAAAACCATAATGCTCTGCAAGTCCTTTATAATACATTTCGGCTATAGTTGAAGCGTCAGGATTAAGCCACGAATTAACACCCCAACCCGAAGCCTTTATGCAACCATCTATCAAAGATTTATTCTCATCATTAATAATAAGTCGAGGGTCAACCTTCATAAACATTCCAATACCTGTACAAACAGGACAAGCACCCATTGGATTGTTAAAGGAAAACATAGTGGGCGTAAGTTCGGGTATACTTATACCGTGCTCATCACAAGCATAGCTTTGAGAAAACTGAAGCTCCTCTCCACCTATTACATCAACCGAAATAAGACCTCCCGATAACTTTGCTGCGGTTTCTATACTATCGGTTAGTCGGGATAATATATCTTCTTTAATCACAAGTCGGTCTACTACAACCTCTATAATATGCTTTTTATTCTTTTCAAGCTTTATTTCTTCCGAAAGGTCGTAAATATTGCCATCAATTCTAACCCTTGAATAGCCCGATTTTCTGGCAGATTCAAGTTCCTTTGTGTGTTCGCCTTTTCTACCCTTTACAATGGGAGAAAGTATCTGAAACTTTGTGCCGACAGGCAGTTTCATTATAATATCAACAATTTGGTCGGTGGTTTGCTGACTAATTTCCTTATGACATATAGGACAGTGCGGAACGCCTACCCTTGCATAAAGCAATCTTAAATAATCGTATATTTCAGTAACCGTTCCAACTGTAGAACGTGGGTTTTTAGATGTGGTTTTTTGGTCTATGGAAATTGCGGGAGAAAGTCCCTCTATAGTATCAACATTAGGTTTTTCCATCTGCCCTAAAAATTGACGAGCATAAGAAGACAGGGACTCAACATATCTTCGTTGTCCCTCTGCATAAATCGTATCGAATGCCAATGAGGATTTTCCGCTTCCTGAAAGACCTGTGAAAACAATAAGCTTATCCCTTGGTATTTCTACATTAATATTTTTAAGGTTATGCTCATTAGCACCCTTAATAACAATTTTGTCATTAGCCAAATTAATCACCTATATATTATTTTACGACAATTAGTTTTTAAAGTAAATACCTTTTTATTATTTGTATCAGAAAAAACATATACTCCATTTTCTTGTAATTGACTTTTATTTTAAATCAATATATAATTAATATATAAAAAATATGGAGTAAATATATGAAAAAGTTAATTGCTTTTATTTGTAGTATATGTATTATTTCAGCCTTTTTTTCAACAATTACCGCATCGGCTGCAATAGTTGAAAAAGGACACATAATAATCGGATCTACCCCTGCTGTTACGGGAGATACCGTGACTATTCCTATTTCTATTGAGAATAATCCTGGCATAATGGCAATCACAATCTCTATTACATACGATTCTAAGGCTTTAAAATATATAGAACATATACCGGGTAAGGTTGTCAAAGATTTTGATAATGTTATTGCTCATCCAAATAGAAATCTCATACGCTTTGTATGCTTAGAACCTGGCGACAGAACCCGTGACGACGTAATTATGAGCCTTGTTTTCGAAGTGAAAGATAATGCAGAATTTGGATTTAGCAAAATTGATATTGAGTATTCCCCGGGTGACTTTTGCAACTGGAATCTTGACAGAATAATGCCTACCATAACCTCAGGCGGTGTGGACATAGCGTTTAACGGAAATAACTGCTCACATAAAATATACAATGAATGGAAAACCATAGCCGAACCCACCTGCATAAGCGAGGGCATAATGGAAAGAATTTGCCAAAAATGCAACCATGTAGACAGTAAAAAAATAAAAAAAATCGGGCACGAATTTCCTGAAGAATGGACAGTTGAAAAAGAGGCTACTTCCGATATTCCGGGAACTATGGTACGTTACTGTCTTACCTGTAATGAATTTGTTGACCGCATTGAATACACAATAGAAGATAGCGAAAAGGGCGAATTTGAAAATCAGGTTGGAAACGAAATACCTAAAAACGAGGTTATTGAAGAATTATTTAAAGAGCAATATCCCGATAAAGAAATATCCCCTATAAATCCACCTTTAGATTCATCGTCTTCATCTCAAAATCAGTCAACCGATTCTTCACAAGAGCAATCAGGTGCAAATGATATATTAAATGCTATAATTAGTGATGATACTATTAATGAAGAAAAGATAGCTACGGTAGCCGAAAAAATCGCCGAGGTTTTCCCAAATTTTGAATTAATAATAAAAGCTTTTAAAACCGCATTTATAATTCTTGCAATAATAATTATACTGTAATAAAAAAATGTCGTATGCATTAGCATGCGACATTTTAATTTATATGTTATTTAATAACTCCTGTTGAAGCTTCTTTTTGAATAACGTCATGAGCGCCGCCTTCAATAATACTTGTAGAAGAAACAAGTGTAAGCTTTGCTTTCTGCTGAAGCTCAGCAATTGTAAGCGCACCGCAGTTGCACATTGTAGATTTAACCTTGCTTAGTGAAAGACTTACATTATCTTTAAGACTTCCGGCATAAGGAACATAAGAATCAACGCCCTCTTCAAAAGATAACTTCTTGTCACCGCCAAGGTCATATCTCTGCCAGTTACGAGCTCTGTTTGAGCCTTCGCCCCAATACTCTTTATAATAATTACCGTTAATAGAAATCTTATTTGTTGGGCTTTCATCAAATCTTGCAAAGTAACGTCCTAACATCATAAAGTCTGCGCCCATTGCAAGAGCTAATGTGATGTGATGGTCGTGAACTATACCACCGTCTGAGCATACAGGAATATAAACGCCTGTCTTTTCAAAATACTCATCACGCGCTGCGCAAATATCGATAAGAGCAGTTGCCTGTCCTCTACCGATACCCTTAGTTTCACGTGTAATACAAATTGAACCGCCGCCGATACCAACTTTTATAAAGTCAGCACCTGCTTCTGCAAGGAACATAAAACCATC
>JAFYNC010000030.1 GCA_017549905.1 Clostridia bacterium
AAAAATCAAAAATTCTAAGCGTATTGCAGTTCCGGGTTGTCACGCTAGTGGAATTATAGCGCTTATTTATCCGCTAATTGAAAGTGGAATTATAAACCAAGATGTTTTACTTTCTTGCACTTCGCTTACCGGTTATTCGGGCGGCGGCAAAAAAATGATTGCTGATTATGAAGACAAAAATCGAGATGTATTACTCGATTCTCCACGACAATATGGTCTTACACAAAATCATAAGCATTTGCCTGAAATAAAGGCTGTCACAGGTATTGATAATGAACCTGCCTTTTTGCCTATTGTTAGCGATTTTTATAGCGGCATGGAAGTAACCGTTCCTTTATTTGCTAAACAACTAAATAACGGTTTTACTGTAGAAGATATTAAAAATGTTTATAAAAATAAGTATAACGGACCGATTGTAACATTTATTGATGATATTTCAGAAAATGGTTTTTGCGCCGCTAATAAATTGAGCAATAGTGATAGTATGGAAATTTACATTAGCGGTAATGATGAACGTATACTTTTAATTGCCCGTTATGATAATCTTGGCAAAGGTGCTTCAGGCGCGGCGGTTGAGTGTATGAATTTATCTCTTGGTGTGGATAAAACCACAGGACTTGAAATTTGAGGTGCTTTATGAAAATAATTAATGGCGGTGTTTGTGCCGCTAAAGGCTTTAGTGCAAATGGAATACATTGCGGTATCAGAAAGAATAAACAAAAGCGTGATTTAGCGCTTATTTATACCGAAAAGAAAGCGGCAACTGCGGCTGTTTATACAACAAATCTTGTTAAAGGCGCACCGCTTACGGTTACAAAAAATAATATATCTGACGGTTATGCTTCAGCTATAATTTGCAACAGTGGTAATGCTAATACCTGTAATGCTAATGGTATTGAAATTGCTGAGCAAATGTGTGAACTTTTAGGTAATGAACTTAATATCCCTAAAAATGACATTGTTGTAGCTTCAACAGGCGTTATTGGTCAACCTCTTGATATAGAGCCGATTAAAAACGGAATTCCAGAGCTTGTAGGCGGTCTTGGGGACAACAGTCTTTTAGCGGCTGAGGGTATTATGACTACCGATACTAAAGTAAAAGAAATTGCCGTTGAATTTAATATTGGCGGCAAGCTTTGCAAAATTGGTGGTATTGCTAAAGGCTCAGGTATGATTCATCCTAATATGGCTACAATGCTTGTTTTCATTACTACTGACTGCGCAATTTCTCCCGAAATGCTTCAACAGGCGCTATCTACCGATATTCAAAACACCTTTAATATGGTTAGTGTTGATGGTGATACATCAACAAATGATATGGTTACAGTACTTGCAAACGGTATGGCGGAAAACGAGGAAATAACCGCTGATGGCGAAGGTTTTAATACATTTATGGAAGCGCTTAATACTGTTACTGTTTATCTTTGCAGATGTATTGCTGGTGACGGTGAGGGCGCAACTAAACTTCTTGAATGTAAGGTTACGGGTGCCGAGAGTGATAATATAGCTAAAACAGTTGCTAAATCTGTTATTTGTTCATCACTTACAAAAGCTGCAATGTTTGGCGCAGATGCCAACTGGGGCAGAGTTCTTTGCGCTATTGGTTATTCAGGCGCTAAGGTTGATGTAACAAAAATAGATGTTTCATTTAAATCCGATAAGGGCGAAATCCCTGTTTGCAAGAACGGTGCAGGTGTAGAATTTTCTGAAGAGATTGCAAAAGAAATTTTACTCCAAGATGAAATTGAAATTTTGGTTAACCTTAATAGCGGTGACTATTCATCAACCGCTTGGGGTTGCGATCTTACTTATGATTACGTAAAGATTAACGGAGATTACAGAACATAATGATTAAAGGTATTACAAATGCTCAAAGAGCTGAGGTGCTCACTCAAGCACTTCCTTATATTCAAAAATATTACGGCAAAGTTGTTGTTATAAAATACGGTGGCAATGCAATGATTAATGAAGATTTAAAACAACAGGTTATGCAAGATATTGTGTTACTGCATCTTATTGGTGTTAAGGTTGTTTTAGTTCATGGCGGTGGTCCCGAAATTACGGAAATGCTTGGCAAAATTGGCAAAGAATCTGTGTTTGTGGACGGTCTTCGCGTAACTGATAAGGAAACTGCTGAGGTTGTTCAGATGGTCTTAGCGGGCAAAATCAATAAAAGTCTTGTTAATTTACTTCAGGTTAAAGGCGGAAATGCCATGGGTATTTCAGGTATGGACGGCCGTTTAATTGAAGCAGAGGTTAAGGATGAAAGATTAGGTTTTGTTGGAAAAATTACTAAGGTTAATGTTGAGCCTGTAACAGATCTTTTAGAGCACAATTATATTCCTGTTGTTTCAACTGTTGGTTGTGATATGGAAGGTAATGTTTATAACGTTAATGCTGATACTGCAGCTGCTTTTATTGCAGGTGCGCTTAATGCCGAATGTCTTATTTCTATGACAGATATTGCAGGTATCTTAAAGGATAAGGACGATCCTGAAACCTTAATTCCGCTAATAGATCTTAATGATGCTAAAGCATTATTTGAAGATGGCACAATTTCAGGCGGAATGATACCAAAGGTGCAGTGTTGTATTGATGCTATTCACAAGGGTGTTAAAAAGGTGTTTATAATGGACGGTAGAGTTCCACACTCATTACTTATTGAAACACTTACTGATGAAGGCGCAGGTACAATGGTTACAAAGGATAAAAATGATGAACGTTAAAGAAAAAGATAATTTATATATTGCTAATACTTATGCCCGTTTTGACTTAACACTCAAATCGGGCAAAGGTTCTTTAGTGACAGATGAAAACGGAAAAGAATATATCGATTTAGGCACAGGTATTGCCGTTAATACATTTGGCTACTGTGATGATGAATGGGTAAACGCTGTAAATGAACAATTAAATACATTACAGCACACATCAAATCTTTATTATACCAAGCCTTGCGCAGATTTAGCCGAAATTCTGTGTAATAGAACAGGATTTAAAAAAGTTTTCTTTTCCAATTCGGGCGCTGAGGCTAACGAATGTGCTATAAAGGTTGCGCGTAAATATGCCGCCGAGAAAAAGGGGAGAGAGTGTTATAAAATTATCACTCTTAAAAACAGTTTTCACGGAAGAACTATAACAACTCTTGCGGCTACAGGTCAAGATGTATTCCATAATGATTTCAAGCCGCTTACAGAGGGCTTTTTATATGTAGAGGCAAATAATTCCGAAGAGCTTATAAAAACTGTTCAGAATGAAAATGTAGCTGCTATTATGTTTGAATGTGTTCAAGGCGAGGGCGGAGTTTTACCGCTTGATAAAGAGTTTGTGAATACTATATTCCAATTAGCAGAAAAGTATGACATTTTAACGATTGCCGACGAAGTTCAGACAGGTAACGGAAGAACAGGTAAACTTTATGGCTTTATGAATTTCGGCGTTATGCCTGATGTTGTTTCAACTGCTAAGGGCTTGGCAGGTGGTTTGCCGCTTGGCGCTACTTTGCTTGGTGAAAAGGTTAAAGATGTTTTAACTGTTTCATCACATGGTTCTACATTCGGTGGAAATCCTGTTGCTTGTGCCGCTGCTATCAATATTATTAATAGAATTGATGATGGTTTGTTAGAAAGTGTTAAAGATAAATCCGAATATATAATTAATAAACTTAAAAACGCTGATGGCGTAAAGTCTGTTAGCGGTATGGGATTAATGCTTGGTATTGAAACTGAAAAAGACGCTTCGGCGGTTATTTCAGAATGTCAGCAAAACGGTGTGTTGGTGATTAAAGCAAAAAATAAGGTAAGGTTATTACCGGCTTTAAATATCCCTGATGAAATTTTAGAAAAAGCCATTAATGTTTTAATTAACGCTTGTAAATAGGAGTGAATAAAATGGATTTTAAAGGAAGAAGCTTTTTAAAGCTTTTAGATTTTACTTCTGAGGAAATTGCTTGTCTTATTGATTTGGCAGCAGAGCTTAAATATAAGAAAAAAGCAGGTATTCCACATAGATTATGTGAGGGTAAAAATATTGCTTTGATTTTTGAAAAAACAAGCACAAGAACACGTTGCGCTTTTGAGGTTGCGGCTTATGATTTAGGTATGGGTGTAACTTATTTAGACCCAACAGGCTCACAAATTGGCAAAAAAGAGAGTATTGCCGATACTGCAAGAGTTCTTGGCAGAATGTATGACGGTATTGAATACCGTGGCTTTGGTCAAGAAATTGTTGAAGATTTGGCAAAATATGCAGGTGTGCCTGTGTGGAACGGTCTTACAAACGAATTCCATCCCACACAAATTTTAGCCGATTTTATGACTATTAAGGAAAAATTCGGATATTTAAAGGGTATTAACTTTGTTTATATGGGTGATGCTCGTTATAATATGGGTAATTCTTTGATGGTTGGTTGCGCTAAGATGGGACTTAATTTCACCGCTTGTGCACCTGAAAAATATTTCCCCGATAAAGTTTTGATTGAAGAGTGCCAAAAGATAGCGGC
>JAFYNC010000002.1 GCA_017549905.1 Clostridia bacterium
CTTCTCGGCCGTATGCCTTCTGCCGTTGGCTATCAACCCACACTTGCTACTGAAATGGGTGCTTTGCAAGAGCGTATAACATCTACCAAAAAAGGCTCTATCACCTCTATTCAAGCGGTTTATGTACCTGCCGATGACCTTACAGACCCTGCTCCTGCAACCACCTTCGCGCATCTTGATGCTACAACCGTTTTGGCGCGTAACATTGCTTCACAAGGTATTTATCCTGCGGTTGACCCACTTGAATCAACAAGTAGAATTCTATCACCTGACATTGTGGGTGAGGAGCATTATTTTGTTGCAAAAGAAGTTCAGCGTATTCTTCAGCGCTACAACGAACTTATGGATATTATCGCAATTATGGGTATGGACGAATTATCCGATGATGACAAATTGCTTGTGGGTCGTGCGCGTAAAATTCAGCGTTTCCTTTCTCAACCGTTTGATGTTTCTGAAAAATTCACAGGAATTAAGGGTAAATATGTACCTCTTAGCGAAACTGTAAGAGGTTTTAAGGAAATTATCGAAGGCAAGCATGACGATTTGCCCGAATCTGCATTCCTTTATGTCGGCAGTATTGACGAGGCATTAGAGAAAGCAAAGAAGGTGCAAAATTGAACACCTTCAGACTGATAATTGCCTCTCCCGACGGCAACAAGTTTGACGGCGAGGCATTAAAGCTTGACGTAAGAGGTGTTGAGGGCGAGCTTGCAGTAATGGCGGGGCATATCCCGTTTGTTACCTCGTTAGTTCCTTCGCCTTGCACTGTTTGGCTTGATTACGATAACAAAAAAACAGCCCGTCTTGACGGCGGACTTTTAACGGTTGACGGCAACACCGCAACCTTACTTTCTGGCTCGTTTGAGTTTGATGAATAATAATTTTCCCGATAGTGCAAGTTATCACTATCGGGATTTTTTATAATATTTTTCAATAATTGATATTAGTTCTGCGCGGTCTTGCTTTTTAAGATTTCGAATAATTTTAATTATGTTTTTTTCCATAAGCGTAAATTCCATTTCTTGAGGAGGAGTGATAGGGGGTTTTGCTTTTTTCTCACCATAAAGCAGAGTCCCTACGTCTAATTTAAGAATTTCGGAAATTGAAATTATTTGCTCACAGGTTATTTTGCCCCTTCTTTCACATTGAGAATAGGTGCTTGGTTTCATGCCGAGCCATTCTGCCATTTGCGCTTGTGTATAGCCTCTGAATCTTCTGTATTTTGTAATCCTTTGATTTATAGTTTCTTTCATTTTTTCCTCACAAAATAAAAAAGTGCGCAAGCAGAGCCTGCGCACGAAAAACACATAGCTCCTATTGCTGCGACACAACTTTAACAAACCACAAGAGAACGTTAAAACAGAGAATGTGTTTTTACCGAAATACACTTCTCTTATAGTTTGTACTATTTAGTTGTGTCGCAACCTAATTATATCATTATAAAATTTAATTGTAAAGTATAATTTAAATATTAAAGACCGATGAATTTTCATCGGTCTTTGATATTTATTCTTCTGCTGAAAAATCCTCTTTACCTACTCCGCAAAGTGGACAAACGAAATCCTCGGGTAAATCCTCAAACTTTGTGCCGGCAGGGATTCCGTTTTCAATGTCGCCTACAGTTTCATCATAGGTCCAACCGCAAACATTACATACATATTTCATTTTATCATCTCCTTAACTGTATTATATACTAATTTTTAATTTCCATTCCTTTTTGCAGTTACTGTATATTCGAGCACGTCTGAGATTGCATCTCCGTCTATTTGCATGGGCACTGCGCTTTCAAACTTTACGTTTATTATATGTCCCGTATGCGCTGCTACATACTTTTTATATTTAAGATGTTTGCCCCCGAAAATCGAAAGGAAAAGCGACACAATTTTAAATTTGCTCATATTGTGAGCCACTATAACGGTTAGTGTGCCTTGGCTGTTCTCTCTATCCTGAATTGGCGCTATCATCATTCCGCCGCCAAAAAATCTGCCAAGCATAGTGGGCACCATCCACACTCGCTCATAATTATAAGCCTTGCCATCTACCACAACGGTAGCCTTTTGAGGTTTGAAACCAAAAAGCAATGCTTTAAGTGCAATTAAGGTATAATTAGCCGACTTATTATTTTGCATTTTTCGCTCGCGTTCTGCGCAACAATAACCGTCAAGCCCAAAGCCGATTCCGTTTATAAAGCGGTATGTTTTACCTTTAACCTCTAATTTGGGTAAATCTTTGATATATTGGTTAATTTTAAGCGGTTTATTGGAGGGTTTTAAGTTGAGGTCATTAAGAAAATCGTTGCCGCTGCCCGCACCTATATAAAAAATTTCGTTTTCAAGTTCAATTTCATCAATAGCGTTTATAAATCTATTAAGCGTTCCGTCGCCACCGCAAACAATAATCCTATCATCCGGCAAAAGTGTTTCGCAAAAAGCCTTATAATCGGTTATTTCGGTCATATCAAGAAAAACCGCCTCGCCTTTTTGAAGTTCAACCGAATTAACACTTTTTTCGCCTCTGCCGTTTCCTGCCAAGGGGTTGAAAAGCACATAATTTTTCATATCTTTTCACTTCCAATGTTTTCTAATACCTTTTTAGTATATCATAAGAAAAACCGCCTTGCAAGGCGGTTTTTCTATTTTATCTTATTTATATCATAAGGTGTCGTTTGGTAAACAAAATAGTTAAGCCAGTTTGAATAAAGCAAATTCGCATGAGAACGCCAAGAAACAACAGGTGTTTTCTTAGCATCGTTATTCGGGAAATAGTTTTTAGGAATTTCAATGGGTTTTCCTGCATCTAAATCTCTGAAATACTCATTTGCAAGAGTATCTCTGTCATACTCGGGATGGCCTGTTATAAATATCTGCTTACCCTTTTTGGTTGAAACGGCAAAAACGCCCGCTTCCTTTGAGGTGGAAAGAATACGTAATTCCTTTACCTTTTTTATATCCTCTGCCAAAACAGTTGTATGTCTTGAATGGGGCACCATAAACTCATCATCAAATCCGCGAAGCAGTATCGAGCGCTTATAATCCACCTTATGCGGAAAAATACCAAACATTTTTTTCTCGAGCGGATATTTCTTTATTCCATAATGGTAATAAAGACCTGCCTGAGCGCCCCAACAGATATGAAAGGTTGAATGAACGTGGGTTTTGGTCCATTCCATAATTTCGCACAGTTCTTCCCAATATTCAACCTCTTCAAACCTAAGATTCTCAACAGGAGCTCCTGTGATAATCATACCGTCAAAGGTTTGGTCCTTAACATCATCAAAGGTTTTATAAAAAGCAAAAAGATGCTCTGCCGAAGTGTTTTTAGATTTATGACTCTTGGTGTGTATAAATTCAAAATCTACCTGCAAAGGCGAGTTACCAAGAAGACGCGAGAGCTGCGTTTCGGTTTCAATCTTCTTAGGCATCAAATTAAGCAGTAAAATTTTAAGCGGACGAATATCCTGTGTTATGGCGCGAGTTTCGGTCATAACAAATATATTTTCATCATTAAGCGTTTTTACCGCAGGCAAATCGTTTGGAATTTTAATAGGCATATTTTATATTCCTCTTAAAAAATAATTAAATAAATGAATACCTAATAATGAATAGTGAACAATCAAGGGATTTCGCTTAGCGAAACAATTTATATCAGTTTTGGCTGTGCCAAAACACATTAATTATTCATTTTTCATCATTCATTCTTCATTAAATATTATCAAGCGCCTGTTTAATATCTGCAATTAAATCCTTAGCATCTTCAATACCGCAAGAAAAACGGATAAGGTCGGGTGAAATGCCGGCAAGTGCTAATTCCTCATCAGTCATCTGACGGTGGGTTGCATTTGCAGGATGCAAACAACAGGTACGGGCATCGGCAACGTGGGTTTCAATAGCGGCAAGTTTAAGGTTTTTCATAAAGCTTTCAGCCGCTTTTCTGCCGCCCTTAACACCAAAACTTACAACACCGCAGGTACCGTTTGGCATATATTTCTGAGCAAGCTCATAATATTTATCGCCTTTAAGACCGGGGTAAGTAACCCAAGCTATTCTATCATCACTATTTAAATACTGGGCAACTGCCAAACCGTTTTCGCAGTGTTTTTTCATTCTAAGGTGAAGGCTTTCAAGACCTAAGTTTACATAGTAAGCATTTTGAGGTGACTGAATCGAGCCAAAGTCGCGCATTAACTGAGCGGTAGCCTTTGTAATATAAGCACCTGCAAGTCCGAAGCGCTCGGTATATGTTACACCGTGATAGCTATCATCGGGTGTGCAAAGACCGGGGAACTTATCGGGATATTTTGTCCAATCAAACTTGCCCGAATCTACAATACATCCCCCAACGCCGCTGCCGTGACCGTCCATATATTTAGTGGTAGAATGAGTAACAATATCTGCTCCAAATTCAAAAGGACGGCAGTTTACAGGTGTTGCAAAGGTATTATCAATAATAAGCGGAACACCGTGTGCATGAGCGGCATTTGCAAAACGCTCAATATCAAGCACTGCTAAAGCAGGATTTGCAATAGTTTCGCCGAAAACAGCCTTTGTGTTCTCTTTAAATGCAGCGTTTAATTCTTCATCTGTGCAATCGGGTGAAATGAATGTGAATTCGATGCCCATTCTCTTCATAGTAACTGCAAAAAGGTTGTATGTTCCGCCGTAAATAGCAGAAGAACAAACCACGTGGTCACCACAAGATGCAATATTGAAAATTGAGTAGAACGAAGCCGCTTGACCCGAAGATGTAAGCATTGCGGCAGTGCCGCCCTCAAGCTCACAAATTTTTGCCGCAACCATATCGTTGGTTGGGTTTTGCAAACGGGTGTAAAAATATCCGCTTGCCTCAAGGTCAAAAAGTTTGCCCATATCCTCACTTGTAGCATATTTAAAGGTTGTGCTTTGTATTATAGGTATCTGACGTGGCTCACCGTTACCGGGAGTATATCCGCCCTGTACACATTTAGTATCAATATTGTAATTAGACATTAGATTCACTCCAAATTAAAAAGTTTTTTTGCATTCATATTAAGTATACACTTTATTTCGTATTCGTCAAGAGAAAGTGATAATAAATATTCAAGCTCAGACTTAGCATCCCACATAGGATAATCTGTTCCAAACAGCACTTTTTCGGCGCCGTAGGTACGTATTACACGCTTTGCGGTGTCTTTATCAATATAATTAAAGCTTGAAGAACAGTCTACATAAAAATTATCGAAATTTTTATAAGCCTCTACCGCTTCATTCCAAATAGACCAACCGCCAAGGTGCGCTCCTATAACCGTAAGCTTCTCATAGGTTTCAAGTATCGGCACCATTCGGTTTGGATTTGAAAAATCATATCTGTTATCACCTGTGTGAATAAGCACAGGCAAATCATTTTCCTCGCAAAGCTCATAAATTTTAAGACATCTGTAATCATCAAGC
>JAFYNC010000031.1 GCA_017549905.1 Clostridia bacterium
AGCTTTTTGCGATAGCTATCCATTGTTTTGCCGTCTTTTTCAACTGCATCCCACTTATTAACGGCAATTATACAAGCCTTTCCTTGTTCGAGTGCTAAACCTGCAACCTTTGAATCTTGCTCGGTAAAACCGTCAACCCCGTCTATCATTATTACGCATACATCAGCACGCTCAATAGCCATTTTAGCACGAAGCACACTGTATTTTTCAATTTTATCCTCAACTTTAGATTTACGTCTGAGTCCTGCGGTATCAATAAAGTTATATTTAACACCGTTCTTTTCAATTTTAGTATCTATCGCATCACGTGTGGTACCAGCAATATTTGAAACAATAGAGCGTTCTTCCCCCGCAATATTATTCACGAGCGAAGATTTACCTGCATTTGGTTTGCCTATAACCGCTACATTTATAATATCCTCTTCGTCGTCCTCAAAATCCTCAAGAGGTATATTTTCTATCACGGCATCAAGCAAATCACCTGTTCCGTGACCGTGAACAGAGGAAACCGCAATCGGCTCGCCAAGTCCCAAATTATAAAATTCATAAAACTCAATCGGCGTATCGCCGATTTTATCACATTTATTTACACAAAGTACAACCGGCTTTCCGCTTTTTTGAAGCATTGCCGCAACATCCATATCAGCGGCGGTAACACCTGTTTTTAAATCTGTCACAAAAACAATTACCGAAGCGGTAGCAATAGCAAGTTCTGCCTGTGCTCGCATTGAACTTAAAATTATATCATCAGTTTTAGGCTCAATACCGCCTGTATCAACAAACATAAGTTTTCTGCCAAGCCACTCAGCATCACCGTAAATTCGATCACGAGTAACACCGGGGGTATCATCAACAATAGAAAGCCTCTGCCCTATTATCTTATTAAAAAGTGTGGATTTTCCAACATTTGGTCTGCCCACAACTGCAACAACAGGTTTCGCCATACAAGGCACCTACCTTCCGAGAATTTTATCTAATATAACATATCCGTCATTATCGACAGCGGTTATTTTAACACCAAGTTCAGCCGACAATTCATCAACTGTCACACTATCAAGAAACATATCTCCTGCATCCCTTAGCATTACCGACGGAATAAGCAGTTCTTCACCCAAAGATATGTCCTTTAACTGCTCTTTTATATCTGTAGCGGTAATAAGACCTGCAACTGTTATTTCTCCGCCAAAGAAATTGTTCTTTACCGCTATTACCTTACATTCTAAATTATCCCACTTTAACCTTATTTTGTCAACTATTTGTGAAATAAAAGGATACGCCGCCTCACCTGTCACCATAGTAATTATGCGTTTATTTTGAAGTTTATAATCACATTCCGAAATCGCATTTTCAACTTCGCTTAAAAGCAATGGCACTAATCCCACACCGTTTTCAAGCTGCAAAAAGTCGCCATAATATGAAGCGTCAGGCAATTCTCTTTCGGAGAGAATATAAAACTCATCTGCGGCATAAACGCGGCGCTCACCGTATTTTTTTATACACTCTTCGCCAAAGCTATCTATAATGTCTATAACATTTCCGGCCGTTTCCTTATTAAAAGGACTTATTTTATCAAGACCTTGTCTATGACCTGTAAGTCCAACAGGTACAGCGGCTATGCACTCAGCATTTTGAAGAGCTGTTAAATCTCTTAATGTTCGTTCAAGTTCTTTTCCGTCATTCATCTCAGGCACTAAAACCATTTGACAGTTTATTTTAATTCCTGCCTCATCAAAGCGCTTTATAATATCAAGCACCTTGCCTGCATTTTTATTTCGCATCATTTTAACCCTGAGTTCAGGATTAGTGGTATGCACAGAAATATTAATCGGGCTTATGTGCATTTTTATAATTCGCTCAACCTCGTGTTCGGTTATATTTGTAAGCGTAATATAATTTCCAAATAAAAAGGAAAGACGCGAGTCATCATCCTTGAAATAAAGAGTGTCACGCAAGCCCTTTGGCAACTGGTCAATAAAACAAAATACACATTTGTTTTTACAAGAACGCTTTTCATCCATCAAATAGGTGTCAAAAATAAGACCTAACTCGTCATATTCCTTTTTCTTTATTTTAGCCTTTTTGAGTTTGCCCTTTTTATTTATAAATTCAAGTTTTACTTTACTGTTATTTTGATAAAAACGGTAGTCCAAAACATCCATAATCGCGTTTTCATCAATAGACACAAGAGTATCAAGCGGTTTTATTCCCTTTTTATCAGCAGGGCTTCCCTTTATAACTTCCTTTATAATTACAGACACAAGAACACACCTTTCATCAAAAAATAAGAGGAGGATTGCTCCTCCTCAAAATTTAAAATTAGTCTTCAACCTTTACAACCTCACGGCCGTTGTACTGACCGCAAGCAGCGCAAAGTCTGTGGGGGCGCTTGTACTCACCGCAATTTGAGCACTTAACCAATGTAGGAGCAGTAAGCTTCCATAAATTATTTCTTCTCTTATCTCTTCTTGCTTTAGAAGTTTTTCTCTTCGGTACTGCCATCTTTTAGGCACCTCCTTAAAGTGATATATCATTAATTATTTAAGTAATTCGGCAAGGGCTGCAAGACGTGGGTCTATTTCCTTTTCGACACAGTCACATTTCCCTTGATTAAGGTTTTTGCCGCATTTAGTACAAATACCCTTGCATTTTTCAGTGCAAATGTGCTTCATGGGAAGGCTCATAATAACTTCCGAATATAGAAACTCGTCCAAGTTAAGTTTCATATCAGGCACTAAAAGTATTGTGTCGCTATCGTCACCCTCAATAGAAGCGGCGAGCGATTTATCGACTAAAACGGTATGTGATTTTACGGTATCAACACCGCAACGGTCACACGGAGCTTCAAATTCATAAGAAATTTCAGCGCCAAGCCTTACAAGACTTGCTTTGTTTTCAATAACTCCGTTGATTTCTACAGGCTTTTTGAGCGGATATAAACCCATATATTCAACATCGCTTAAATCCAAAGCATAGGATAAAGGCAACGAAGAATTTTCATTGACAAAAATCTTTTTTAAATCAATAACCATACTTCCACCTCTATAGTCACAATGATTATTATATCTATTACACCTTAATTTGTCAAGGCTTTTTGACTGAAAAATCCAAATATTCCAACAATTCTTCAAATCCGCCTTTATTATAAACCGAAATATCTTGATTATTTTTATTTATAATGCAATTTTCAAGCAAAAACACTTGCATCCCTAAGCTTTTTGCCACCATATCTTCATCAACGTCATTACCTACCATAAGACAATCGCAAGGCTCAAGCTCCAATTTATCAAGTATTTCTTTATAATATAAAGGATTCGGTTTGCAATAGCTTGAATTTTCGTATGTAGTAACATATTCAAAATCATCACATTCTAAACCCGCCCAACCTATGCGGCTCTCAGTAGCAATTCTTGGGAACAATGGGTTTGTTGCCAAAATTATTCTTGTTCCGTCTTCTTTAAGCTTGTTTATTAATTTTTTTGCATTTTCCTGTGGCTTGCAAAGTTTACTTATATTTTGAAAGTCTGTTCTGTAATACTTATCAAAATGTAGCTCATCCTGTCTTGCTTGTTCACCATATATTTTGCAAAAATTATCCCAAAAAGCCTCTTCGTTAGTACGGCTGCCATCATTGGTAACCATAGTCTTTACGCAATACCATATAGATTCAATTAACTTTTGAGGCTCATAGCCTATATCAGCCATTCGTTTGGCAAGACTACCAAAATACGCCTTTGTAAACTCATCATTGTCCATTGGAAGCAGTGTTCCGTCTAAATCAAATAAAATAGCTTTATATTTCATTATAACCTCACAAAACAAAGGGCGGCTTTACACCGCCCTAATTTTATTAAATTACCCTAACTTTAATTACACCATCAATAGCCGCGATTTTCTCTGCAACTGCTGCAGTATCGGCAGCACATGTATCAAGCATTGTATAAGCATAATCGCCGCGTGATTTATTAAGCATATTCTCAATATTAACACCATCACTTGCGAAGATACCTGCGATAGCGGTAATCATATTCGGAATATTTTTATGAATTACGCAAATTCTGTGTTCGCCGCTTCTTGGCATTGTAACCTCAGGAAGATTCACAGAATTCACAATATTGCCGTTTTCTATATAATCAATAAGTTCATTCGCAGCCATAGAAGCGCAGTTATCTTCCGATTCGGGAGTAGATGCTCCCAAGTGAGGAATTGCGATTACACCATCAACGTCAAGAACTTCTTCAGTTGGAAAATCAGTAACATAAGCTGCAACCTTGCCCGATTCTAAAGCCGCCTTAATATCAGCACTGTTGACAAGACCTGCACGTGAGAAGTTTAGAATTCTAACGCCATCCTTCATCTTTGCAATAGTAGCGGCGTTAACAAGATTTTTAGTAGAATCGGTTAGCGGAACATGAATTGTGATATAATCACATTTTGCAAAAATTTCATTAATATCGTTAATATAAACTGCATTATGATTTAAGTTCCAAGCAGATTTAACAGACAAATAAGGGTCATAACCATAAACCTTCATACCAAGGTGGTTAGCCGCATTAGCAACCATAACACCGATAGCGCCAAGGCCGATAACACCCAACGATTTCCCCTTAATTTCAGGGCCTGTAAACGCGCCTTTACCTTTTTCAACAAGCTTTGCTACTGCTTCTCCCTCGCCCTTTAAGGTTTTAGTCCACTCGATACCTGAAATTACACGGCGAGAAGAAATGAGAAGACCTGCTATTACAAGTTCTTTAACGGCATTAGCGTTAGCGCCCGGGGTGTTAAAAACAACTATACCCTGTTCACTGCATTTTTCGATCGGGATATTGTTAGTGCCGGCACCCGCTCTTGCTATAGCTTTTAAGCTTGCGGGAAAAACCTCATCGTGCAATACGGCAGAGCGCACTATCGCACCGTCTGCATTTTCCACCTCATCGCCTATTGTATATTTATCATCAAAAGCTTCTAAGCCACTTTTTGAAATTTTGTTATAAGTTTTAATCTTAAACATTACGCGTTTTCCTCCTCAAATTTCTTCATAAATTCAACAAGCTTTTCTACACCCTCAATTGGCATAGCATTGTAGATGGAAGCGCGCATACCGCCAACACTTCTGTGACCTTTAAGGTTTACAAAACCTGCTTTTTTAGACTCTGATATAAACTTAGCATCAAGCTCATCATTACCTGTTACAAACGGAACATTCATAAGTGAACGGTCTTCAGCAACTACTGTGCCCTTGAAAAGTTTTGAGTTGTCAAGGAAATCATAAAGAATCTTAGCCTTTTTCTCATTAAGCTCTTTCATCTTCTCAAGACCGCCCATTTTCTTAATCCACTTGA
>JAFYNC010000003.1 GCA_017549905.1 Clostridia bacterium
AAGATGGCGAAGATACACAAAAAGCAGAATTTGAACAACAGGGTTACACCTTAAAACTTTCTGATATACGTTCAGGGTTTAGTAAATCAGGCAATTTATTCTATTTGATTTCTTCACAAATATTTTGCTTGTCGATTGTTGCAACATTAATTTATGGGACAACATGGACCCTCGGTATTAAGGATAATAATATGGTGCGAATTGGCCAAAAGACCGAAGATATACTTAAAGGTTTTAAAGCTGGACTTATATCAATTATCCCTTGTTGTATCCTGATTGTTTGTTTAATGATACTTAAAAACTCAGCGGCAGCCAAGTTTCCGTCAGCTCTGTTGAAACTTGTGACAACCCCATTTTACAGTTTTTCGGAACTAATAATCGGTAGCGCCGCAACTCTCAAGGATTTATCTGTAATAAGATTTGTTGGTTTGTGTTTTTTACAATTTTTAATACCTGTTATTTCGGGTGTTGCTTATTATTTGGGTTACAGAGATATTTCTTTGGGCGAAAGATTTATATATAAAAAGAAAGTTAAATAAGGTTTGGTGAGTTTAAATGGCAGGATTTTTGGGATTTTTTGATTTTGAAAAGGAAGGACCTGGAATTGCAAAGGATGCCCCTAAAAAACGTAGTTTTGTTGTATTTTTTGAGTTTTTCTTCCGCAATCTTTGGAAACTTATAAGTGTTAATTTGGTGTATGCTATTATGTCATTGCCGATATTTACCTTAGGTCTAGCAAATGTGGGTATAACCAATGTTGCAAGAAGTATTGCGCGTGATAAGCATTCATTTGGTCTTAGTGATTATATTGAAACAATTAAGAAAAATTGGAAGCAAGGTCTTATCGCCGGAATTTTAAATACTTTTATATGCATAATTTTAGGATTTGATATATATTTCTTCTTTAGTATGGAGAGAGGTTTATTTTCATCTGTTTGTATAGGTGCAACATTTTTGATAATTTTCTTCTTTCTTGTTATGAATTACTATATGTGGACACTTATGATTACCTTTAAATTCAGTTTAAAACAAATATATATTAACAGCTTTAAGTTTGTAATTATTAATCTTAAAAACAATTTTATTTGCTTTGTTTGTCTTGCTCTTACTTATGCTATTTATGTTGGTCTGCTTTTCGTATTTCCGAATTGGGCAGTTTTATTAATAGAATTTGTAGTATTTATTTTAACATTCCCGTCATTTAAGGCATTGCTTATACAGTTCTGCACATTCCCTTCAATAAAGAAGTATATAATAGACCCTTATTATGAAGAAAATCCCGATTTGGATATCGAAAAACGCAGAGATTTAGGTCTTATTGAAGATGAGTACCAAACCGTTATTAATGACGATGGTGAAGAAGAAAACGAAAACGTATTTGACGATTAATATTTTGCTTGTTGCTACATATATATTTATTGGTGATGTATATGTGTTGCAGAATTGCGGATTTTAGGAATAAACAGGTAGTTTGTGTTAAAAACGGTTGTGTTTTAGGTTATATTTCAGATGTTGAGATAAATACCGAAAACGGCAATATTGAATCGGTTGTGATTTTTGGAAGACCAAGGCTTTTTGGACTTTTTGGAAGAGAAGACGATATTGTTATTTCTTGGAAAGAAATTTCTGTTATAGGTCAGGAAACAGTGCTTGTTAATACAGACCCCACACCGTTTATTAGACTTAAAAAAAGCAGGTATGGATTTTAAACCTTAAGAGGAATAAAAATGGCTAATAAAAAAACAAATGAAATTTTAGAAGAACAACGACGTGCACGTCGGGAATTTTTGAAACTCAAGCAAATGCAAAGCGGCGAAATAGCCCCTCAGCCAAAGCCAAGTGAAGTAGCCTATGCGCCTAAAACTTTGAGTGAAAAGTTATCAAATTTTTGGTTTCATAATAAGCTTTATGTTATCGGCATAATAACAGCCGCAATTATCCTTGCTGTTACAATAAATCAATGTGCTACGCGTGTTATAAACGACCTTGAAATTTTGTATTTTACCTATACACCTGTGCTTGATGTTCAAACACAAGCAATGGCAGAATATTTTGAAGAGTTTGCAACCGATTTGAATGGTGATGGTGAGGTTAAAATCAGTGTTATTAATTGCGGCGTGTATAAAAACTCGAAAAATATGCAGTATAATAACGCGATATTAACTAAAGTGCAGTCGGTTATAGCGGGAAACGAAAAGGCTTTGCTTATAATCACAGATGATGAGTCAATAAAATATTTTGATAATTTAAATCTTAAAGATGGATTGTTTGAAACTGAAAAGTATCTATTTGATGATAAGTTCTATTCTGCGGTAAAGATTGAGGGAACTGATGAATTACCGCACAATTTGGGTATTTCATTACGCAGGATTTCAGGCACCACACTTGAAAAAAATAAGCAGATTGAGAAGTATTATACAGCTTCCAAGGAATTATTAAACAGTATTAAAGAGTAAAGTTTAGTCCCGAAAATGTTTCGGGACTTGTTTTTATATAAAAAATAATATATAATAAATTGATACAATGTAATTTGGGGGATTTTTTTGTGGACATAAGGATAGGCGATAAGCTGCAAATGAAGAAAAAGCATCCTTGCGGTAATGACATTTTTTCGGTTACCAGAATAGGTATGGATTTTAAACTTGTTTGCGATAAGTGTTCACACGAGGTAATGATTCCGCGTGTCAAAGTTGAAAAAGCCCTTAAAAAAGTAATCAGAGCAGACGGAGAGTAATTTATGTTTGACAAATTAGAATCGGTTGTAAACCGTTATGAACAAATAGGAGTAGAGCTTACAAGACCTGAGGTTGTTTCTAACAATGAGCAATTCAGAAAACTAATGAAAGAACATAGTGAACTTACACCTATTGTTGAAAAATATCGCGAATATGTTGCGGCAAAGAATACCGAGAAGGAAACCTTGGAGCTACTTGGCGAAGCAGGTCTTGATAAGGAACTAAAAGAACTTGCCGAAGAAGAATTAAAAATGGCTAAGGAAAATATTGCGGTTTTTGCAGATGAACTTAAAATTTTGCTTTTGCCTAAAGACCCTAATGACGATAAAAACGTAATTGTTGAAATCAGAGGCGGTGCAGGCGGTGAAGAAGCGGCTTTATTCGCAGGCTCACTTTATCGTATGTATTCAATGTATGCTGAGAGCAGACGGTGGACAACTGAGGTTGTAAACGCTAATGAAACCGAGCTTGGCGGTTATAAGGAAATTTCATTTATGATTGAGGGTGAGGGCGCATATTCCCGTTTTAAGTATGAAAGCGGTGTGCATAGAGTACAGCGTGTGCCCGACACCGAAACTCAAGGCAGAATTCATACATCTACTGTAACGGTTGCGGTGTTGCCTGAAGCCGAAGAGGTTGAACTTGATATTAACCCCGCCGACCTTAAAATTGATACTTTCCGTTCTTCAGGTGCCGGCGGACAGCACATTAACAAAACATCTTCAGCTATCCGCGTAACACATATTCCAACAGGCACTGTTGTTGAATGTCAGGATGAGCGCAGTCAATTTAAAAATAAGGATAAGGCTCTTAAAATTTTGCGTTCAAGACTTCTCGATGAAAAACAACGTGAACATGATGCGGCAATAGCTTCTGACAGAAAGTCACAGGTAGGCACGGGTGACAGAAGTGAACGTATCAGAACTTATAATTATCCGCAAGGAAGAATTACCGACCACAGAATAGGTCTTACAATTTATAAGCTTGATCAGGTTCTTAACGGAGATATAGATGAGGTTGTAGATGCACTTATAACCCATTACCGCGCAGAAGCCTTAAAGGAAGAACAAGAATAAAAATGATAACAGAAAAACTGTATCTTACTGAAGAAAAAAGCATAGAGCGTGCGGCAGAAATTTTAAAAAACGGCGGAATAGTTGCTATTCCTACCGAAACTGTTTACGGTCTTGCTGCATCTGCCTATAATAATGATGCAATTAAAAAGGTTTTTGGGGCTAAAGGCAGACCACAGGATAATCCGCTTATAGTTCACATTTCAAATATGGAAATGTTAAATGAAATAGCAACAGATATACCGCAAAATGCATTTTTGTGTGCCGAGAAATTTTGGCCGGGACCTCTTACGATGGTACTTAAAAAAACAGGTAAAACGGCAGAATGTGTATCGGCAGGTCTTTCTTCGGTTGCTGTTAGAATGCCGTCACAAAAAGATGCGATTAATATTATAGAAAAATCAGGTTTGCCACTTGCTGCTCCCTCTGCTAATAAATCGGGCAGTCCAAGCCCTACAACTGCTATTCACGTAGAGAATGATTTGGACGGCAAAATTGACGCTATAGTTTACGGTGAGGATTGCAAGGTGGGCGTTGAGTCTACAGTTATTACTTTTTGCACAAATCCTCCGCGTCTTTTACGTCCCGGTGCTGTAACGGCTGAAGAGCTTTTAGAAATAATACCCGAACTTATTATTGATAAGGCGGTTTTAGCCGAGCCCGAAAAAGACCAGAAGGTTGAATCTCCCGGTATGAAATATAAGCACTATGCCCCCAAAACAGAAGCTTTTCTTGTTGAGGGTGATGGCTTTGCAGATTTTGTGAACACACAGAAAAACAGTGCCGCTATTTGCTTTAAAGATGAAAGTGAAGAAATTATAATACCTAAAATTGTTTACGGGGACGGCAACGATGAACTAACTTTAGCTCACGATGTTTTTTCGGCGCTCCGCGAAGTTGATAAACTTTCGGTTGAAAAGGTTTATATACATGCGCCTTCAAAGAAGGGTGTAGGTCTTGCAGTTTATAACAGACTTATACGCGCCACTGGTTTTAAGGTTTTAAAACTTAAGGGTATAATAGGTCTAACAGGCCCTACAGGCGCGGGTAAGAGCAGTCTTACCGCTATTTCAGAGAAAAACGGATATAAGGTAGTTGACTGTGATAAAATAGCAAGAAAAGCGGTAGAAAAGGGAAGTCAAGGTCTTTTAGAATTAGTAAAAGTGTTTTCTGAGGAAATACTAAATGAAGACGGCAACTTAAACCGAAAAAAGTTAGCTCAAAAAGCCTTTTCAAGCAAGGAAAATACCGAGCTTTTAAATAAAACTATTTTTCCGTTTATAATAAACTTGATAGAAAAAGAAATAATAGGCCAAGAAAAAGTTTTGCTTGATGCGCCAACCCTTTTTGAGAGCGGTATTAACAGTATGTGTTATAAAACTGTGGCAGTTTTAGCTGATGTTGATACAAGGCTTG
>JAFYNC010000032.1 GCA_017549905.1 Clostridia bacterium
ATAATATCACACCCGTATTCATCTAAACAGGCAATATCGTTATATATAGACTTTCTTTCAGCCTCGATGCCGTAATCCAAAAGTTTTTGTGCTATCTCATTAGCATTTAAAGGGTTTTGCTCATCACTATATTTTTTTAGTATATCGAGTGTATAAATAAGCTTTAGCTTTTGGTTTGAGCGTTTTGCCATTTTTTTATTACCTCCGAAAATTCGGTATAGGAAAAATATGTGTTAAATATATCAAGGGCTGCATTGCTTGAAAGATTTTGCGGTAATTCTAAATATTCAAGCAACTGCTTTCGCTTTAAAACTGAATCTTCTTTACCCGAAAGACCAAACAAGAACATATCTGTTTTGGTGATTTTTCGATCATCGTTAGTTTTTTCGTTCTTTAAAAGTCCGCTCTTCTCAAATGCAGATAATATAACCTCTTTTTGCATACCCTCTACACCGAGAAAACCCTCTTTAGATGCCTTATCTTTACGTTTTTCCTTGCCCTTTACACAAGGCACATAAACATTTACAATCAGAGCATTTCCGCCAATGATATTTTTAAGGTGCGCTCTTATTAAATTTCCCGCGCTGTCACTATCGGTAAGCACAATTATGCCACCGCATTTTTCTGCTACACCTTTTATAAGCGCACATTTTTCGCGGTCTTTGAAAATACCAAAACCGTTTGTAGAAATAATAAGGGTTTCAACGATGTTTTCAAGGGTGATTTTATCGTACTTTCCCTCAACTATCACAGGGTATTTAAGACTAATCAATATTTTCACCCTTTGCGATAATATAAATGAGCCTTATTACAAGCTGTTCCAAAATAATACGGGCATCCGCACCAAAGGACTTTAAAGCATTATCCGCATTATAGATAGCCATAAGGCATAGATTAAGCTTTTTTTGATCGAATTTAGAAAGGTAATTTGACGCTTTATCAAGTAAAAACTCTTTGTTTTTATAAGAGAAAATTTTTGCAACTGCGGCTGTGGTTTCGCCGTTTTGCTTTGCTATAAACACTCGGTAAATATCGCAAAATGATGATGCCACAGTATAAAGCACCGACATTGGCTCTGTTCTGACATAAAACAACTCATCAAGACAGGTCATAGCAGAACTTGTATCACCGCTTAAAATAAATTTGGATAAATTATAAACCGAAGCCTCAACCGTTTTAACACACACATTGTCAACCGTTTGCTTTGTTATTGGCTCGTTTTTAGAAAAAGAGCAAAGTTTTGAAAGCTCGAAGCTTAGAATATTTATATCATCGCCCGCAGTTTCTACTAAATATTTAGCCGCGCCTGCTGAAAAAGCGGAGCCTCGTTTCTTTGCGCCATCCTCAAGCATTTTTACGAGTTCGGCTTGACGTCTATGGTCAAGACAAGCGGCTATTCCTCGGTTTTTTTCTGCGCTTTCTACTATTTTGTTCCATTTGGAATTTCTTTTTGTTTCAAAATTTAAATTTTGAAATCTAAGCACAAAAACACAACTTTCTGGTATTTCCGAAAGCAGTTCGCAAAGCTTATCAAAATCAGATTTAGAACAATGCTCAAAATCAAAATCGCACAGCTCAGCATACTTTTTATCAGCCATTAAAGGTTGCTGCATTGCAAAATCGTAAACTTCCTGCAAGTCGCTTTGTGAATTAAAACGCGCAAAGTTAAAAACATCATCCTCATCTGCTACTAATTTGGCAATTTTATCGGTGTAATGTTTCTTTAAATAACCGTCCTCGCCAAACAAAACATAAACAGGCAAAAGACTATTTTTAATAACGTATTTTTTTAACTGTTCTTCAAAAATTATCGCCATTTGAGTTTTCTTCCGCCTTCCTTAATTATTTTTGTTCGCATTTCTTTTAATTTTATCATATCTATCCGTTTTTTACAAGCAAGCATAAACCAAAAAATAAAGATAATCGCAATAATTGAAATATAAACCCATTTATTATCGGCTTCTACTGTAGAAAATGGCAGTTCGCCAAAGCAGTTTATTATGTAATTCACAAACTTAACCGCCAAATTACAAGGAATAAATATAATTTTTGCAATAAACGGAGAAAATAGATTTACAATAAGACCTAAAATGCTTAACCATATACTTATTGTTACGGGATAAGTAATAATGAGCGTTGTAATAACACCCACTGTCGAAACATATCCAAACACATTTATCACTACCGGCAAGGTGAGTAATGTTGCAGATAACGATATTGTTGCCGCAAACAGCAATTCTCTCAAAACAGAATTTTTAATAAGTTTGTTTCTTATTATATATCTTCTTAAGGGCAATGCCACACCTAATATTCCAAAGGTGGACAGCACCGACAACTGAAATGAAACATTAAAAATTGCAAACGGCGAAAATATAAGTATAATACTTACCGCCGCACCAAGCGTGTTTTCAGATGCACCTCTTCTTTTAAGGATGAGCCCTAAAGATGCTATTATATACATTACACCCGCTCGCATAATCGACATTGTAAAACCGCAGACTGCGCAAAGTAAAAGCACCGAAAACAGTTGTACTGCGGCGCAAATATACCTATTGTGGAAAAACTTGTTAATTCCAAACATTAAAAAAGTCACAAGAATAGTAAGGTGCATACCCGACACCACCATAACGTGACTTACTCCTGCGCACTTTACATTGTTGTAAAACTCAGGTGAAAAATAACTGTCATCACCAAAAAGCAGAGCGCAAAGCGTTGCCGCGGATTCATAATCCATATATTTAAAGGCCGTTGTTTTTATATATTCTCTAACACCGCCAACAGCCTTTAAACTTTTATTTACTCGGTTATCTAACTTTTCGAATTCTCGCATTCTGCCGCTAAGATATATTCCGCGGCTATAGTAGTTCATTTTGTAATCACTTTTTATTGCGGAAAGTTCTAATGAAGCTTTAACTGTATCCCCCATACTAAGTTTTGGACTATAATAATATAATGATAGTTTTGTGCCCTTTTTAAGATTATTGCTTTCTAAAACCTTTGCATCGGCGCAGTAAAATCCATCGCTTTTATATGTAATTTCCGTAACCGTTAATACACATTCGCTTTTAACCTTATCAAATGAAGCGTATTTGTCCACTTTACCAATTGCAACAGTTGTGGAAAATACCACGCAAAGTATAAAAATCAGTGATACTACCGCTATGTGTGATTTGTTCTTAAATATAATAAAAAGCAATATGAATGTAAATAATAGGGCAAATATTATTAATGCCTTAGGGCTCTTTGCAGCGATAACGCTTACCAAACAACAAACAATAGCGCTAAGAAGCATTGGTCTTGCCGATAAATAATTTTTTATCTCATATCACCCCAAAATATCATTTACAAATTAAGAAAAATATTGTATATTATACTTACAAACATTAATTTTAGGAGAAGATTTTATGGAAAAATATAAACACATTAGAATCTCCATTTTCCTTATTGACATTGCTTTCTTCTTATTGGCTGTTTTTGTAGTAGCATTGCCTTATGTTATTACTTGGTATGCTGAGGTTATGAACAGGGGCCCCAGCCTTGCCACAACAGTTATGCTTACATGCTACCCTTGTGTTCCGTTTGGCTTTTGTATACTGCTTTGTTTAAGAAGATTTCTAAAAGATGTTATGAACAGCAAACTTTTCTCAGAAAACAGTGTATACCAATTAAGAAATATTTGTATATGCTGTCTTATCATTGCAGTAATAACTTTGATAGCCGGTAATTTCTATATGCCTTTCTTTATTGTGGGCGGAACTTTTCTTTTTCTTTCTCTTATCACATTTTCATTAAAATCAGTAATTAAAAGTGAAATTATTAACAACAGCGAGGGTTAAACCTCGCTGTTGTTGTTTGAATTTATTCTATATGAAAGTCGCATAAGACTGTCAGAGAAATGCA
>JAFYNC010000033.1 GCA_017549905.1 Clostridia bacterium
CAAGCACACTTTTCAGTTATATGTATGGTACAGAGCCTGAAACAGCCACGATTTTAGGCGGAAAAACAGGTTTTGTTAATGAATCGGGTTATTGCATTGCCTCTTACGGCAAGGCAAATGAAAACAACAATGAATATATTGTTGTGACATTAGGAAACTCTGCGCGTTGGCCTGCATTCTACGGGCAAATAGATTTATATAAAGCATTTGCAAAATAATTAAACAGCCGTGAAATTCACGGCTGTTTTTTGGTGGAGATGAGGAGAGTCGAACTCCTGTCCGTAAATCTATCCATATCGGCGTCTCCGAGCGCAGACACATCTTTGAATTCCCGAATAAAGCCGTCAAGTGTCGGACTGCTTTGTTCGGTAGCCTTTAGTTCATGACAACATTAAAGGCGTACTGTTGTTCACGTTCACCGCTAAAATGACACCCTTGCAAAGCCGCGGTAGTCTTTGGTCGGATGAGCAGCCAAATTAGGCTGCTAAAGCAACTTTATTGTTGTTAGTTAATTTTTTATACGGATTTTATAGCGGTTCCGCACCGCTGCTCGCTTCCAATATTTCAAAATCCCCGTCGAAACCTTTACATCCCCATATATTGAAGTAATAGGTAAGAGGTAAGAGTGAAGAAGTAAAAATTTATCTGTTTTGTTCTTTTAGGGCGCGGTCTATTGCGCGGTTAGCATCACGTTTTGCGGCGGTTTCTCGTTTATCATAAAGTTTTTTACCTTTGCAAAGTCCAAGCTGAACCTTAACAAGAGAGCCTTTAAAGTAAACAGATAATGGTATGAGTGCCAAGCCTTCTTGCTTTACTGCACCGAAAAGGCGCATAATTTCTTTTTTGTGAAGCAAAAGTTTTCTGTTTCGGTCAGGCGCGCGGTTAAAAATATTACCATGCTCATAAGGACTGATATGCATTTGTTTAATAATCATTTCGCCGTTATCAACACTGCACCAGGCGTCTTTAAGATTTACTCCGCCTGCCCTTACAGATTTCACCTCAGTGCCTGAAAGAGAAATTCCCGCTTCAAAGCTTTCGAGCACAAAATATTCGTGATAAGCTTTCTTATTTGTTGCTATTGTTTTTGTGTTTTCCACGGAAAATCCCTCCTTTTTTATTCTAACCTTAAAAAATTAAAAATAAAAGTAAATTTGGTCGAATATTAACGCCCGTAAGGTTAAAACCTTGCGGGCGTTCCCATTTTGATGTAACTCTAAAGATTTATTATGTTAATAATTAATCCTCAGCAATAGCCTCTACAGGACAACCTGCAGCACAAGCGCCGCAGCTGCAGCATTTATCTGCATCGATTACATATTGGGTATCACCTTCAGCGATAGCGTCGCAAGGACAGCTGGGTGCGCAAGCGCCGCAGCTAATGCAAGCATCAGAAATACTATAAGCCATTTAAATACACCTCCATAGCATTGTTAAATTTATTTTAACAACATTTCTTATAAAAATCAAGAAGAAATATCGTTTTGTGACAAATTTCTATTTTATCCGTTATTTTCTTTATTGGTTTGTTTTTTAGAACGTGAAATAAGCTTAACCTTATCTCTATGAATTTTAAAGGGAATAGAATCACCCTCGGTAAGTTTTACGAACAAATTACCTGTTATAAGGTTAACGTCTGTAACTATACCCATACCGTCAGGCGTTTTAACGGTGGCGCCAACATTAGGGGTAAAGGAATTAAGATGCTCATAAGCATCCTGTTCGTATTTAAGACAACACATAAGTCTTCCGCAGCTACCTGAAACTTTAGTAGGGTTAAGGGAAAGACCTTGTTCTTTTGCCATTTTTATTGAAACGGTTTGGAAATCGTTTAAAAATTGCTTACAACAATAGGGTTGACCGCAAATTCCGATACCACCAAGCATTTTAGCCTCATCGCGCACACCAATCTGGCGAAGCTCGATTCTTGTGTGAAAATATGCCGCAAGGTCCTTTACAAGCTCGCGGAAATCAACTCTGCCGTCAGCAGTGAAGAAGAATACAATTCTTCCGCCGTCAAAGGAATATTCAACATCAACAAGCTTCATATCAAGATGATGCTTTTCTACCATAGATTCGCAGATTCCAAGCGCATCTTTTTCTTTTTGGCGGTTTTCTTCCAACTTTTTAAAGTCCTTTTCATTTGCAAAGCGTAACATTTTACATAACGGCTTAACTATTTGTTCGTCATCAACCATATGATTTGCTTCACTAACATAACCGAGTTCCTTGCCGCTTTGTGTTTCAACGATAATCGCATCGCCGACAGAAACGGTATTATCTGAGGGACCAAAAAAATAAGATTTGCCGCCCTCCTTAAATTTTACTGATATAACCTCTGTCATATAGACCTCCGATTTATTTTATACCTGTTATTTGTTCTGCTCGGCTTGTAAGGGTGCAGAACAAAAGGCTTAAATTTATATTTGTTATAAGGCTTTTTTCTAATTCGCAAAGCAGAGAATAGAGCTTTGAAAGCGAAACTGCTCTATAATCTTTTGGATTTTGTTTAAGTCGCTCTGCTGTAAAATATTTTAAATCTTTAAAAAACGAATCGGTTTCAATTCGGCTTTTTTCAAAAGGCGCGGTTGCTGTGAGCATACCGAAAGCATCATCTCTTAAAAAACATTCGAGGAATTCTTTAGCAGCAACACTGGTTTTACTGTCAGCCTTGCCTGCAAGAAAATCGAGAGCTTTGCCGATATTATTTCTGCTGTTTATTAAAGCTTCCAAGATTTCATTATCGGGATATTTTGTTGAAGATTTAATATATTCGAGTGCCTGTGATTTTTCGGGAGTGTTTAAAGTCAACACTACACAGCGCGAAATAATAGTTTCAAGAAGCGAAGCCTTACTTTCGGCAATTAAAATAAACAGCGAGGACACGGGCGGCTCTTCAAGCACTTTTAAAAGCGCATTTTGAGATTGTTCGTTAAGTGTATCGGCAAAGTCGATTATAAAAACTCGCCTACTTGCCATGTGAGGTTTTATATATGCCTCGTTTTTAAGTTCTCGCACCTGCGATACTGAAATGTTTTTCTTATTTTCTTCAGGGGCAGTAACCGAAATATCAGGATGGTTAATACCCATCGCGCAGTTTCGGCATTTGCCACAGGGAGCATTCTCGTTATCGCAAACAATTGCGCGCGCCAAATAAAAAGCTAAGGTGTGTTTGCCGTTTCCTTTTTCTCCCTCAATTAAAATAGCGTGAGGAAGCCTGTGTTCTTTTAAGGCATTTGTTATACTTGTGTTTATACTGTTATTGCCTACGAGTGGAAAGCTCATAGCACAAAACCAACTTTTTTCATAGCTTTGAAATAGGTCTTGCGAGCAACTTTTTCAGCTTTTTGGGCACCCTCGCGATATAAAGCCTCAAGAGCTTTTTTATCCTTAATAATTTCATCATAACGCTGTTTGATGGGCGCTAATGTATCAGCAACTGTTTCGCCAACAGCCAACTTAAAGTCGCCATAACCTTTGCCTTCAAATTCTTTTTCAATTTCTGCCACGGTTTTTCCTGTAACAGAAGAATAAATTGTAATAAGATTTGAAATGCCGGGTTTGTCTTCGGACATTCTGACTATAGCATCAGAATCGGTAACGGCGCGCTTAAATTTTCTGATAATATCATCACGATTATCGAGAATGGCAACCCAAGAGTTAGGATTATCATCTGACTTGGACATTTTTTTAGTTGGGTCTTGAAGCGACATTATTCTGGCGCCTGTTTTAGCAATATAAGGCTCGGGCACAGTGAATACATCGCCATAAATGTTATTAAAACGAATTGCAATATCACGCGCAATTTCAAGATGCTGTTTTTGGTCAGCGCCTACAGGTACAAAATCGGGCTTATAAAGCAGAATATCAGCCGCCATAAGCACAGGATAAGAGAAAAGACCTACATTTATATTTTGAGGATGCTTTTGTGACTTATCTTTAAACTGTGTCATACGTGACATTTCGCCAAACTGAGTATTGCAGGATAAAAGCCAAGAAAGATTAGCGTGTTCAGGCACGTGAGATTGAATGAAAATAGTGTTTTTTTCGGGGTCAAGGCCTAAAGCTAAAAGCAAAGCATAGGTTGAATAAATCTGTTGTCTTAAAGCGGCAGGCTCTTGGCGAACAGTAATTGCGTGAAGGTCGGCAACGGCAAAGGTGCAGTCAAACTCATCTTGCATAGCAATCCAGTTTTTAAGTGCGCCCAAATAGTTACCTAATGTGAGCATTCCGCTTGGCTGAATACAGCTTAAAACCTTTTTCTTTTCCTGTGTTATATTTTCTTGGCACATAAAATCAGTCCTCGTAATCAAGTTATTAAATAATAATATCATAACTTAAATTGTTTTACAAGTTTATTTATTATTCAATATCAGTATTTATTTTAAATCCGCCTTCAAAGCCTGTTTCGAGATTCGGTATTTTCAAATCTTCGGTTTCGTTTGTTTGAACTTCTTCGGGTTCTATTTCTGTTTCGGCATCTTCTAAAAGTTCTTGGTTTTTCCAGTCTTTTATGAGAGTGTTTCCCTCAGGGTAATTATTATAAACCACTCTTTTTTTCGACCAAACTGTGAAAATTATCACATAAAGCAGTAAAACTGCGGCGCTGATAGTTGTAATAATAAGTCCGTTTAAAAGACCGGGAGTGGTGTAGGTAAATCTTATTTCGCTAAGGCCCTTTGAAACCTTAACCGCCATAAAACCGACATTAACCTTTTCAATATCTACCTTTTCGCCGTTTACGGTAGCGGTCCAACCATCATCAAAAGGCACCGAGAAAAAGACAAGCGAATCTTTATTGCGGTCTACAGTAGCAGTGAAGCCTCGGTTGTCGGTTTCAAAGCTTAATGCTGAGGTTAAAGCCAATTTTTCACAGTCAAAGCTCAGCGCTTCATCTGTGAGCAGCAGGGTTTTATCTTCGCTACCGTCATCATAATAGGTCATATCTCCCATATACGAAATATTTTCAAACATATAGCCATATTTTTTTATTTGTTCATCTGTCAAAAGCATGGCTTTTAACATAAGGTTAGGTCTTTCTTTTGCTGCATATCCGTTGCAGTATTCATAATCCATATAGTAGTCATAGGAAAAACCGTAGGGTATATAATTTTCATTTTCGTAGATATAATATCCGCTTTCTGTTTTGAGGTATTTATAGCCAGTCATTTTAGTTTTGCGGCTTTCGTTGTCTACAAAATCCTCACCATTTTTACGGTCAAGCAGATACTTAACAGATAAAAGCGGTCTTATAGCATAAACATCGGTTTCGGGTCTGCTAGCAACATCGCGTTTTACACCGATATAATCATAAAAATCCATTATAGAACTTGGAACTATTGAGTGAAAAGCGTTTATACCGTTAAAACCTAAAAACATTGAAGTATTATCTACGCCGTCATAGACGTCAACTCTAAACTGTGTTTTATCGCCCAAGTCAACCTCGCCCTCAATAAGTTGGTCAATAACAACTTCTTTAACTTCGTATGAATGAGAACGGCCACAGGCGATGAAAACATTGCCATAAACAATGCTTATGATACAGG
>JAFYNC010000034.1 GCA_017549905.1 Clostridia bacterium
TCAACGCCGCGGCTTAGTCCATCGGTAGAGGACATAGCAATACAACGAGCGGTATTATCGCCGATATGCTGAGCAATTTCTACTGTGAGAGTTCTGTCTCCCACAGGAATTGTAAGCGCATTAAGAATAGGCGGCAGTTCACCCTCGTTAAAGCGGACGTCAACAACAGGTCCCATAACCTGCACAACTTTTCCTATATAAGCCAATGTATTCACTCCTTACTCACCGCTTCCGGCAACAATTTCAGTGATTTCCTGAGTAATTGCGCCCTGTCTTGCGCGGTTATATTCAAGATGTAGGTCATCTATCATTTGTTTTGCATTCTTTCCTGCAGAATCCATTGCCATTCTTCTTGCCGTTACTTCACAGGCAAAGCTTTCGCGGATAAGGGATACGAGCATTCCCGCAACATATTCTCTCACCGCATTGTTAAGAACGGTCAACTGGTCAGGTTCAAAAACAACACCCGCATCATTGTCAGTTTCGGTGCGGTTTAAAGGTAAAATCCATTTAATATCAGCCTCAACCGACATAGCAGAGTTGTATTTTGTATAAATTATTCCAAGGCGGTCATATTTGCCGTCCCAAAAATCAGAGCAAAGGCTATCACTTAAAGCGTTTGCCTCGGTGAAAGAAAATTTTTCAGAAGAAACAAAGCTTTTGCCAAATCGGTCACAGGCGCGCTTGCCTATGGGAATAAGCTCGGCGTTAGGATATGTTGCGGCAAGTCTGAAAACATTGGCATTATATCCGCCTGCCATTCCTCTATCGCCTGCGATTACTATAATTTTAGTAATTCCTGTGCTATTCTCTCGCATATAGGGGCTTTTTAGAGCTTCATTGTCTGCCGTTAAAACCGAAACTGATTTTAAAAGAGCGGACCTATACTCACGAGCCTGTTCCATAGCTATATTAGCGCGTCTTATTTTTGAAGAGGCAACAAGCCCCATAGCCTTTGTCAGCTGTAAGGTGGAAGTAACACTTTTAATTCTAATTCGCAGAGCTTTAGTGTTTCCTGCCATTTTTTACACCTGCATTTCTTTCAGAATTGCTTTAAGCTCTTCTTCGTCAGACTCTTCAAAATAGTTGTCTTCTATACGTTTAAGCCAACTGCCGTATTCGTTTTCAAGTTTAGCAAAAAGGCGTTCCTCATATTCTTTAATGTTTTTAACTTCAACAGAATCAAGATAACCCTTAATAGCCGCATAAACAATAGCTACCTGACAACCAACCTTAACAGGCTTATTTTTGCCTTGTTTTAATATTTCAACAATTCTTTCGCCCAAAGCCAAACGTGCTTTTGTGTCAGCGTCAAGGTCGCTGCCAAACTGAGCAAATGACTGAAGTTCGCGATACTGCGAATATAAAAGTTTGAGTTCACCCGAAACTTTTTTCATACCCTTAAGCTGAGCAGAGCCACCAACACGGCTAACTGAAATACCGGGGTTTATTGCAGGTATTACGCCTGAATGGAAAAGCTCGGTTTCAAGGAATATCTGACCGTCGGTAATAGAAATAACGTTTGTTGGAATGTATGCTGAAACGTCGCCCGACTGTGTTTCGATAACAGGAAGCGCGGTAATAGAGCCGCCGCCGTATTCCTTTGCCACACAAGCCGCGCGCTCAAGCAAACGTGAGTGTAGATAGAAAACGTCACCAGGATATGCCTCACGTCCCGGAGGTCTGCGGATAAGAAGGGAAAGCGCTCTGTAGGCTACCGCGTGTTTAGATAAATCATCATAAACAATAAGCACATCTTTGCCTTGCTCGCGGAAATATTCTGCCATTGCGCAGCCGCTATATGGTGCGATATACTGAAGCGGCGCAGATTCTGAAGCGGTTGCCGAAACAACGATTGTATAATCCATAGCGCCGTTACGCATAAGCTCGTTTGTAAGCTGTGCCACAGAGGAACTCTTCTGTCCTATTGCCACATATATGCATATAACATTGGTATTTTTTTGGTTTATTATAGTGTCGATAATAATTTCGGTTTTACCGGTCTGTCTGTCACCGATAATAAGCTCACGCTGTCCGCGGCCGATAGGTATCATACTGTCAATAGCCTTAATACCTGTCTGCAGTGGAACACTAACACTCTGTCTTTCGATAATTCCGGGGGCTTCCGATTCAATAGGTCTTGTTCCCGCATATTCAATAGGGCCTTTGCCGTCAATAGCTTCGCCCAAGGCATTAACTACTCTGCCCAAAAGGTTTTCACCAACCGGAACAGAAAGCACCTCGCCTGTTCTTCTAACAGTCATACCTTCGCGTATATCGTTGTTATTTGAAAGAATAGCAACTGAAACGGTGTCCTCTTCCAAGTTTTGCGCCATACCGAAACTTCCACCGTCAAATTCCAAAAGCTCGTTTGCCATACAGTTATTAAGACCGTAAACGCGAGCAATACCGTCACCAACAAGGATAACCTTGCCGGTTTCTGACATATCGGTTTGCTTTTTATAATTTTCTATTTGAGATTTTATAATATTGCTAATTTCACTGGGATTGTTCATTGGCTAATCACTCCCTTAACCTTATTTAAATAGTGTTTAGCACTGCCGTCTAAAACACTGCCGTCAAACTCTACCTTTATTCCGCCTAAGATAGATTTATCTTCGGCAAAGTTTAGTTCTACATTTTTGCCTGTTTTGGCTTCAAGCTTTTGCTTCAAAGCCTCTTTTTGCTCATTTGAAAGCGGAAAAGCGTAATAAACCGTAGCATAAATTTTATTTTGAGCAGCGGTTTTAAGGCTTTCAAATTCCTCAATGCAAAGCGGCAACTCTTTTATTCTTCTGTTCTCGCAAAGCAGTTTTAAAAAAGAGGTGATATACTCGTTATCAATGCTGCCAAACGCCTCGTCAATAGCTAAAAGTCTTTGACTAATCGGCACGGCAGGTGAGGATAGAAATTCGAGATATTCGTCATTTTCCGAAAGCGTTTTGCTTATATCAGCAAGTATTTCAGAAAATTTTTCTTCAAGACCTTGCTCGGCAGCTATCATAAACAGGGCTTCGGCATACTCCTTATTAGTTTGAGTCATTATTTTCACCTATCCCTGCTATAAAGGAATCAACCAATTCCTTGTTTGATTCTTCATCAATTTCTTTTTCAAGAATTTTCTTAGCAAGCAGTGTACCAACGCCAACAATTTCTTGCTTAATGCTTTCTTCGGCCTTTTTAAGCTCTAAAGCGGCATCCTCTTCAGCCTTGCGGATTATACCATCAGCCTTTTGTTTTGCTTCTTCAAGAATTTCATTTTCTCTTGCTCTTGCAATACTTACGGCAGACTGAATCACACCGTCAGCCTCTATGTGAGCGTCTGACAGCTTGTCTTCATAAGCCTTTTTATCTTCTAAAGCTTTTTGTTTTGCTTCGTTTGCTTTTGCATAATCGCCGTCAATGGTGTTTTGGCGGTTTTCGAGCATCTTTTTAACAGGCTTATAAAGAAATTTCTTAACAAGCAAGAAAAGAATAACAAGATTAGCAAGCGAAACTAACATTTGCCATAGGTTTATCGAAATAACGTCTAAAGATTGCATATTATCACTCCTGAATTAGAGCGCTTTAATAGTATCAATAAGAATGTTTACAAGAAGTCTTGGTGCTACGAAAATAAGCAAAATCGCAATAACAAGCGCATAAAGACCTGTTGTTTCGGCAATAGCACAACCCATAAGCATTGTGGTTGTAACAGAGCCTTTGCATTCGGGCTGACGGCCAATAGCCTCACAAGCCTTAGCTACAGCGTTACCTTCACCTATACCAGGGCCGATACCTGCTATCATAGCCAAACCTGCGCCCAAAGCACAACAACCTAAAATAATACCAATAGCGAGTTCCATTTTTATTTCCTCCAAAAAAATATTATTTATTTTTAGAAAGCTTTTTAAGCCTTCTTTTTTCCCATTCGTCCATCGGGAAAGCACCCGAAATGTTCATCATTGTAAGCATTGCGAATATGAATGCCTGCAAACAACCGCTGAAAACATCAAAATAAATCGAAAGCACAGCGGGAATACCTATTTGAAAAAGCGGAAAATCTGCCAAAAAGCTTGGCAAAAAGCTTAGAACTATCGATGAAAGTCCGGCTAAGGCAGAACCTAAAAGCACCGAGATTACAGAGCCTGAAAGAATGTTTCCGTAATGACGAAAACTCATAGAAACAGGTGTTGCAAATTCACTTATAAAGTTAATAGGTGCCAAGAGAGCCACCGGATCGGTAAAGCCTTTTTGATAATAAAGCGGACCGCATTTCATCTTATAGTAAGTGATGAGAATGAACACAAGAATTGCCCAGCCGCCTACAATGTTGATATCTGATGTCGGGGGATAAAGTCCCAACAAAGACATAAGGCTTGAAAATGCCGAAAGAGCTAAAATTGCGATTATAAACGGGGAATAACCTTTGAAATATTCACCCATATTTTCGAGTACTAGCCCGTCAACCTTTTCTACAATGAGTTCAGCAAAATGCTGACGGCGAAGCTTTATGTGCTCAGAAAGCCCATGAGTAAGATAAAGGCAAACAAAAAGAATTGTTATAAGCACAAGAGCTGAATTTATCTGCGACTCTGTTATGGGAAAATCCTGAACAGGCATTGGAATAGTGAAAAATATTCTCGCGCCCGAAATGGAAATGCCCTCACTTGCGGGTTTGGTGAGTAAATTTAAAACCACA
>JAFYNC010000035.1 GCA_017549905.1 Clostridia bacterium
CATACGACCGCAACCGCAATTTCCACACAACAATTTCTCCTTCTATGGATATACTTATTTCCAGCAACCTGGAAAGAATGTTATTTGAACTTTCAGGTAATAATGATAAGGAAATAGCGACTCTTCAGAATGAACTTTCAGAAAACGGCAGCTTCACTGTAAGTGATGAAATCAAAACAAAGATGAATGAATTGTTCTGGGGTGGTTATTGCGAAGATGATGCAACCATTGATACAATAAGCAAATATTTCGATAAATACGGATATCTTTGTGATACACACACTGCAGTAGCGCTTAATGTTTACGAACAGTATATTGAAGCTACGGGCGATGATAGGGTAACTGTTATTGCTTCAACCGCATCACCTTACAAGTTTGCAAACAGTGTACTTTCTGCTGTAAGTGATAAAAAAGGTGAAAGCGAGTTTGATACAGTAAAAGTATTGAGCAGTGAAACATCTACCGAAATCCCACAACCTATTAAAGCGCTTGAAAATGCCGAGGTTCGCTTTAAAGAAATTCGCGAAAAGAATGATATGCTCTCGGCGGTTTATTCTGCACTTAAAATTAACTAAAATAAAAAAGGGTATCCGTTTGGATACCCATTTTTAAAAGACTCAATTACTTCGCCTTAAAGGTGTCGCAGCAGGTATCTTCTGCCTTACAAGCAGAGCCGTTGCCAACCTGAATTCTGCCTGCGTTACAAACATCGTTTTCTGCGTGATAAACACAGTTTTTAACGCTGCAAGCAACGCACATTTCTGTCTTACAACTATTATCCATTTTAAATCAAGTCCTTTCTGACCGAAGAGGTCTTAGTTATTATTTGAAACAAAATTTAAAATATTCGTGAAAGGAGGAAAAATTGTGAGTATTTTTGCAATTTCTGATTTGCATTTATCTTTTATGACAGATAAACCGATGAACATTTTCGGCGGTTGGCAAAACCACACCGAAAGACTTTATGCTAATTGGAAGAGGCTTGTAAAACCTCAAGATACGGTTATTTTACCGGGCGATTTTTCTTGGGCGCTTAAAATTGAAGACACTTTAGAAGATTTTAAATTTTTAGAAAGTCTGCCGGGCAAAAAGATATTTTTAAAGGGTAATCACGATTTGTGGTGGAGTACGGTTAAAAAAATACGCGCCTTTTGGCAAGAAAACGGTTTTTCTTCTTTTGATTTGGTATATAACAATTCGCTTGTTGTAGAGGGTTATGCAATAGCCGGTACTCGAGGCTGGTTTTATGATGAAAAGGGTACCGAAAAGGTAAAACTCAGAGAAGCGGGCAGACTTGAAACTTCGCTTAAATCTGCTGAACAAACAGGTCTTCCTATACTCACCTTTTTGCATTATCCACCGGTGTATAATGGCTGTGTTTGCAAGGAAATAATGGGCGTTTTAAAGGCGCATAATATTAAACATGTATACTGCGGACATATTCACGGGGCAGGTTTTCACAATATGATTAAGGATTACGACGGAGTAAAATTCACACTTATTTCGTGCGACTGCATTGATTTTACCCCTGTTTTAGTGGTTTAATATATTAAAAATTGCTAAATTTACAATTTATTTAAAAAATATGTGGAAAAATTTATAAAGCTGTGATATAATAATTTGGATTATAAGGGGTAATTCCTGCTTTAAAATGGAGGTAAAAATCAAATGAGTTTAAAAGCAACAAAAAATGTGGCTGCTAACAGATATGAATTAGAAATCACTGTTGACGGCGAAAAATTCCGCGAGGCTATTAAAGCCGCTTATAAGCAGAATGTTAAAAAGATTAATGTTCCCGGTTTCAGAAAAGGCAAAGCTCCTCTTTCTGTTATTGAAACCTACTACGGCGCAGAGGTATTCTTTGAAGACGCACTCAATCTTCTTTACAACGATGCTGTTGAAGAAGCAATAAACGAATCAGGTCTTAAGGTTATAAATGATAAAATGGATTTCGATATGGTTTCCATTTCTAAGGAAGACGGTGTAGATTTCAAGGTAACACTTACCACATATCCTGAAATCGAAATCGGCGAATACAAGGGCCTTAAGGCTGAAAAGGTAATCGCAAAGGTTGAGGATAGCGAGATTGACGCTCAGATAAACGCTATGGCAGACCGCAACGCACGTATGATTGCTGTTGAAGACAGAGCAGCTCAGATGGGTGACACAACAGTTATCGACTTTGAAGGTTTCAAAGATGGCGTAGCATTCGAAGGCGGCAAGGGTGAAGGTCATTCATTAGAACTCGGCTCAGGTCAGTTTATCCCCGGTTTTGAGGATCAAATTGTAGGTCACAATATTGGTGATGAGTTTGATGTTAATGTTACATTCCCTGAGGCTTACGGCGCTGAGGAATTAGCAGGCAAGGAAGCTACATTCAAGGTTAAGCTTCACGAAATCAAGGTTCGTGAGTTACCCGAGATTGATGATGAGTTCGCAAAAGACGTTAGCGAATTTGATACACTTGACGAGTTAAAGGCTGACCTTAAGGCAAAGGCTCTTGAAAGAAAGACAAAGGTTGCCGAAGAAGAAACAGAAAACGACTTGGTACAGCAGATTGTTGATAGCATTAAGGGTGAAATCCCTGAGGCTATGTTTGAAAACCGTCTTAACCAGAGTGTTGAGGAGTTTGCATACAGATTACAGTCACAGGGACTTGATCTT
Organism: Clostridia bacterium; assembly: GCA_017549905.1. Lineage (GTDB taxonomy): Bacteria > Bacillota > Clostridia > Oscillospirales > Acutalibacteraceae > UBA737. Next base: position 2,665 of record JAFYNC010000035.1, read on the forward strand.
AACACATATCTCAAGTATACCAATTCAACTATCGATGATTTCAAGGCTTCATTCCGTCCTCAAGCTGAGAGTCAGGTTAAGTTTAGATTAGCTCTTGAAAAGATTGTTGAACTCGAGAAAATCGAGGCAACCGAGGAAGAAATAAACGAACAAATCGAAAAGATGGCTAAGGATTACGGTATGGAAGCTGAGCAGATTAAGGCTGCCGTTCCAAGCAGTGAAATTGCTAAGGATTTAGCAGTTGGCAAGGCTATCGATTTAGTTAAGGAAAATGCGGTAATTACAGAGGTTGAGGCTAAAACCGAAAAGGAAGAAAAAAAGCCCGCAAAGAAGACTGCCGCTAAAAAGTCTACAAAAAAGACTGAGGAAAAGAAAGACGCTGAATAATTGATTATTAAAATCTTTTAGTGTCAATAATATAGGGGCTGTCTCAATGTTAATATGCTTTGAGTCGGTCCCTTTTTTGTTAAATTTATTATTTAAAGGAGAATACTTATGGATATGACAATGATTCCTTATGTTATTGAGCAGACAGGTAGGGGCGAACGCTCTTATGATATTTTTTCACGTCTTTTAAATGATAGAATTATTATGCTTAATGACCAAGTAGATAATGCGAGTGCAAGTGTTATTATAGCTCAGATGCTTTATCTTGAGGGTCAAGACCCTGAAAAAGACATTTCTTTTTATATTAACAGCCCGGGTGGTTCTGTTTCTGCAGGTCTTGCAATTTATGATACTATGCAATATATCAAGTGCGATGTTAGCACAATTTGTATGGGTATGGCTGCAAGTATGGGTGCGTTTTTATTATCATCAGGCGCAAAGGGTAAGCGTTACGCTCTGCCTAACAGCGAAATTATGATTCATCAGCCTTTAGGTCAGGCTCAGGGTCAAGCAACCGATATTTTGATTCATGCAAGTCATATTGAAAAGACCAGAGCAAACCTTAATAAAATTCTTGCCGAAAATACAGGCAAGCCGTTAGATGTTATCGCAAGAGATACCGAGCGTGACAATTTCATGTCTGCTTTTGAGGCTTGCGAATACGGACTTATTGATAAGGTTATTACAAAAAGATAAGGGGTAGGGTAATGCCTAACAAGAAAGATACAGAAATTTGTTGTTCCTTTTGCGGCAAAACTCAGGATGAAGTAACCCGTCTTGTTGAGGGCCCCGGAGTTTATATTTGCGATAATTGTATAGAATTTTGCAACACCTTGCTTTTTGATGACGAGGTAGCGGCAAAAAAGAACAATAAAAAGAAAAAACAGCCCGAATTTGTTTTGCCGAAGCCACAGGAAATTAAGGCTCAGCTTGACCTTTATGTAATCGGTCAGGACGAGGCAAAGAAAACACTTTCGGTTGCGGTATATAACCATTATAAGCGTATTTTTGGCACAACCGAAAATGATGTTGAGCTTGGAAAAAGCAATGTTTTGCTTTTAGGACCCACAGGTGTCGGCAAAACACTTTTGGCTCAAACTTTGGCTAAGAGTCTTAATGTGCCTATCGCTATAACCGATGCTACAACGCTTACCGAGGCGGGTTATGTTGGCGAAGATGTTGAAAATATTTTGCTTCGCCTTATTCAAGCCGCAGATTATGATATGGAAAAAGCCGAGCATGGTATTATCTATATAGATGAGATTGATAAAATCGCAAGAAAGTCGGAAAACACCTCTATTACCCGTGACGTAAGCGGTGAAGGTGTGCAACAGGCACTTCTCAAAATTTTAGAGGGCACGGTTGCAAACGTACCGCCACAGGGTGGCAGAAAGCATCCGCAAATGGAGTATATTCCGATTAACACATCTAATATTTTGTTTATTTGCGCAGGCGCGTTTGATGGAATAGAAAAGGTTATAGAAAAGCGTATTGGCGGCGGAAGTCTTGGATTTGGCGCTAAGGTTAAGGCATCTCAAAGCGTAGAAGCGCAGGATATGGTGCAGGAAATAACCCATCAAGACCTTGTTAAATTTGGTCTTATTCCTGAACTTGTGGGACGTTTGCCGGTTATAACCGCCTTAAAGGGTATGGATAAAGAAACTCTTATAAGAATTATGACCGAGCCCAAGAATTCCATTATTAAGCAGTATGAAGCCTTGTTTAAGATGGACGGCATCGAGCTTGTGTTTGATGATTCTGCACTTAGCGAAATAGCTGAGCTTACTGTTGCCAGAAAAACGGGCGCCAGAGGTCTTCGTTCTATTATTGAAGGCGTATTGCAGAAATTTATGTTCGAATGCCCATCAGATTCAACCATAAAGAAACTTACTGTTACATCCGATACAGTAAAAGGCGGCGACGCTTTGATTGAAAGAAAATAAAATTTTAAAGGTGCGGTTTAAAAACTGCACCTTTTCTTTATATTTACATTGACTTTAAAGGTGTGATAATGTAAAATATATATAATAATAATTATTAGGAGTGTGGGATATGAAACCGATATATAAAAGAGTTTTGTTAAAGCTCAGCGGTGAGGTTTTGGCAGGCGAAAAGGGTGTCGGCATTGATTTTGATAAAGTTTTAGAAGTTTGCGAAAGGGTTAAAACCTGTGTAGATATGGGTGTTGAGGTTGCAATCGTTGTTGGCGGCGGTAACTTCTGGCGCGGCAGATCTTCAGGCAAGATGGATAGAACAAGAGCAGATCACATGGGTATGCTTGCCACATCTATAAATTCTTTGGCTTTAGCAGATGCTTTAGAGCAGTTGGGAGTTACTGCAAGAGTGCAGACTGCTATTGAAATGCGACAGATAGCAGAGCCTTATATTCGCAATAAAGCGGTAAGACATTTAGAAAAAGGCAGAGTTGTAATTTTCGGTTGCGGAACAGGTAACCCATTCTTCTCTACTGATACTGCGGCGGCATTACGCGCGGCAGAAATCGGAGCAGACGTTATATTTAAAGCCACTAATGTTGACGGCGTTTATGACTCTGACCCCAAAAAGAATCCCAATGCTAAAAAGTATGATACATTATCCCACATTGATGTTTTACAGCAGGGACTTCACGTTATTGCGGCTCTTGCCCTTCACCACATCCAGCAGAAAAGGAAGCAGGGTGGTGGATTCAGTTACCTTGTATGTTGTTTCACGGCTTTTATCCCGAAAATTGCGTTTCTTTTCCATAATCCATCCTACCTCGCAGAATCTTAGTTGGAGTCATTATATCACAACTGGAAGAAAAAGTCTACGGGGACAGGCAAGAGTGACCGATATTTTTCATAAGGTTTTGGGAGGTGATTTCGGTGGGAGAAAAAGAAGGCTTGCTGCTGAGGGCTTCCAGAGCATTTGACGTACCTGCCGATGTGCTTGCCGGTCAGCCGCGGCTTCGGCTGGTAGGAACGCAGGAGCTGTCCATGGAGGGCCACAGAGGGATCCTCTCCTACG
>JAFYNC010000004.1 GCA_017549905.1 Clostridia bacterium
GATTGGCAGGAACGGCAACCGCGGAAAATTCTAAAAGCTCCCACTGAAGAACTTTGTAGCCTGAGAAACGCCCATTGTCATCGAGCAATTCTTCAACATCGTGAGCGATAAAACCAACCGAAACGGCGTTTAGCATACCGTTTTTATAGCAGTGATATGTAAAATCAACGAGTTTAGCCTTTTCACTTGCGTTATCTTTATCCGTTGACAGTTCCTCGATTGTCGGGAAATAAACATCGGCATAAACTGCATTTGACTCGATGAAAACAGTCATAACCTTACCGAGCGGGAATTCTTGTTGCTTGTGGAACGGCAGAAAAACGGGATTTTTCATAAAGTTGGCGGTATCACAACCCGTAGCAACAAGAATATCTCCATCACGGTCTACGACCTCAGAAGAAATCTTAAATCTTACAGTACGCTCTCCGATTGCTTCGGCTTTTGTACTCAAAATTTTAGTTTTAATCATATCAAAACTCCTTGCCCTCAAAAGAGCGTAATTTATTATTTTATTCTGCTTCTTTGCTTTCCGTGCTTGTTTCGGTTTCCTTGAAATACTTTTTATTCAGCGTTTCAAGGGAAACAAAACCAACAGGAACCGCAACAAGTGTTGTTGCAAGAGGCGCAAAAGAAGCATTATTAAAAATTGTACCTAGTATAACAATGGCGCTCACCATAAGCATTGCCCATACAGTAATGAGCCATCGTCTACTTTTCCATTTATTATATTCTTTTTCTTTTTCCATTTTTTCAACTCCTACAAGTTAATAACAGGCGCTATTGTGCAACGGCAATTACACACATTTTCAGCGCTGCCGCTACCATCGGCAGGGAAAAACATTGTATCGTGTCCGCCGTCCTTGCGCTCAACCTCGAAAGGCATATCAATCGGAACTCGGACTTCGTGCATAAACAAATGGCTATCGCGTGTTCTACTGTCAACAGTTGCGAGCCACATTTTCTCCTGCACTCCATACGCCTTATAAGTCGCATTCTGTCCGAGATTAACGCTTCCCGCCGTTTCGGTTCGTGCAATAAGATACGCTCTTTCTTTTGACATTGCGTAGAAAACTTCATCGCAAGCCCTTTGAAGTTTTTTTGTTCTCACAGCTAAAGAGTCACCATTAGCAATACTCTCAGAAAGCACTTCACGCAATCGCTTCAAAAGTTCTCTGTGTGTTGTATCATTGATTTCTTTTGCTTTTATTAATCCGTTTCTGTCAATCCAGTTATTAAAAATAGCAAGAGTCATAGCCGTGAAGTCAGGCTCTGCTTTTTTGTTTAGAACTTCTTTTGCGTTTTGGCAACCTGCACGAATTGACTCAAGCCACGCCGCGCCGAGCGTCTTTCTAACGGCTATATCAACTTGACTTGAGAAATATTGCGCTAAGAGATTTTCAATCGGTTTATTTTCTTTTTCGTTTTCTGCAAGTAATGCAGAAATATCTTTATTCTGCCTATTTGCGATTTGGTTTACTTTTGAGATGAAATTATTTTCTTTTTCACGCGCCTTTGTGTCGAATAAATCCCAGCATTTTTGTTGAAATGGCGTGTATTTGATTTGCTTTTGAGATGAGAATAAATCTAATTGATAATCAACAATGCTTTTTCCCTTTTTTTTCTTTTTAGTCGGCTCATCATCAAGAGCTAATACATTCTCTACATTTTCGGGATTTGCTTGCGGTTGTTGATCGTTTTCTGTCGGCTCTGTTTCTGGTTCTTGCTCTGGCTCTTCTAGCGGCAAATCGGGCAAATCGATTTCACCCGCCTGCACTCTGTTAACACCCATAGGTAAAATATAATGACCGTCTTTGACATCGGGATTTATGCCAAACGCCTCGCAGTATTGCTCAACAGTTATCGCGCCATTCTGCACCCCAAATTGATAGATGCGCAATTTAAGCTCTTCGTCCTCTGCAATTTCATAATTGTGCTTGCATACTAAGTCAATGTCAAATTCTTTGCAAAGTTGACGGTTAAGAATACGTTCAAACCATTCTAGCTCTGGTTTAATAACGTTTTTAGCGAAAAGATAAAAGGAGCTGTCGATAGTTGCACGGTTTGAGTTTTCGATAATTCCCATTATCTCTGGCGGAATTTGGAAATGCTGCAAACATTCATCACGCAGAAACTTTCGAGACTCTACCATATCAAGCTCTTTTGGAGCAATACCGACGGTTTTCACATCAACATTTCCCGTTAAAATAGCGGGTTCTCTTGCGTGCAAAAAGCCGCCTATTTTCTGCATAAGAGATTTTTTAATCTGGTCTGCACCCTGTTGATTGCCTTGATAGCCCGTTACAATGTATGGCGGTGTAGCGTCGTTGAAGAAAAAATTCTTTTGATACTTAGAGGCGTATTCATCAGCCTCAATTTCATCGGCTATATTTTCGGCTCTACCTTTTCCGCGTCCGTATGGGTCAGCAACATCTATATCTTTGAACCATACCAAGTCATTAGCGTCTACTGTAAGAGCAACGCCGCTTGTTTCGCCATAAGGGTTTACC
>JAFYNC010000036.1 GCA_017549905.1 Clostridia bacterium
AAGGTCCTCGCCGTTAATTCCAATTAAAGCCGACAGCGCAAAATAGATAACTGCCAATGACAAATTAAACACCACAATTTTAATAAGCCACTCCAATATCGGTCTTTTAACTCTTTCGATCAACGCCTTTATAATAGGATAATAACCCAAAAGCCCGATAAACATAAGTTTGCTTTCGGTTTCGGCGAAAAGAAACACCAAAAAGGCCGACGCCAAATATGAGCCAAATGCCCATTTGCAGTCAATCTCTATTACTGCCACCATTATGAACATACCCGCAATAGCAGGAATGGCATAGGTTAAATACGGAAAATATGAAAGTAACATAAACGCCGAAGCCAATGCCGCCATCATAGCGCTTAAGGTTATTTTAGAATTTCTTTTCATAGCTTATTAACAACAGGGTATCAAATCGCCGCCCATACATTCGCAAAGGCAGTCGGCACATAAAAGATTTGTGCAGCAGTCGCAACCGCTCATACCTGCGGGATTGCCGTATGAACGGTAGGGGTTATACTGAGCTCCCGCCTGTCGCTGAGCGTTGTTAAGCGCGTTGCGGTATTCAGGGTTTGTAGGCTCCATACGTGAGGCTGTAGCAAAGCTTGTATACGCTTGGTCAAACCAACCACGTCTATAAAGCACTGTGCCATTAAGGAAATACCACTCGGCAGTTCGGTTATGGGGTTGCACACCGTCAAGAACCTCTTGTGCCTGTTCAAGTCTACCCTGATTAATAAGTGAACGCACCTCGGGAAAAGCAGTATTTGTACCTTGATAACTGCCGTTATAGGTATTAGAGCCTTTTCCTCTGCGACGATTCATTATTTCATCATAAGCTTCATTTATTTCCTTCATCTTCTCGTCCGCAAGGTCAGATAACGGATTATCGGCATAATTATCGGGATGATATTTTCTCGCTAACTCCCTGTAAGCATCTTTAATTTCTTCATCGGTAGCGTTTTTGTTTACGCCTAAAATTGAATAAGGGTCTTTCATAATTTCATTTCCTCTTCTAATCCTAAATAAATAATATTACCTAAAATAGTTTTGAACTTCTTTATATCAAGTAGTTCAAAAGCCTTAGCAGATTCATTAATGCAAAAATATAACTGCGGTTTAACCTTTTCCTTAACATCACCGTTACAGTCTGCCTTTAAAACATTATATGAATTCTTTTTTATATCTTCCTCTAAATCAGAGACCGCATCGAGCAAATAAATATATCTACCCATACAATAGCCAAGTCTCTGGAGCACGCGCTTTTGCATTTGGTCTTCACTGCAAAGCATAAATATCTGCGACAGTGCTTTGGCAGTTGGGTCTGCCGCAATATCAATAGATGTACAATTATTACGCTCGAGTTCATCTTGCTCTTTAATATATTCCGATACAATTTTTTCGATTTGTGGGAAATCATAAGCCGCCTTTTTATAAGCTCTGCTAAAAACAGGCAGTAATAGTTTAAAGCCTATTTTCTTAAAGCCCTTTTCATCGGCAATATTATCCTTTATCTTATAATAAAGCATAATCATAGCTGCAGCAGAAGGCATTTTTAAATCTTCTGTTTTCTCACAATAATTGCATTTTTTAAGGGGATTAAAGGTACAGCGTCCGCGCTTTACAGAACAACATTCCGGCTTTAGCGACATATTAAGAAGCGCTAAAAATGTGAAATCATAACTTAAAGTCAGCCTTGCTAAAAAGCCATAAGATTTCCCAAGTTCTTTACAAAGCGAACAGTAAACCGCTTTATAAGACTCAAATTCTTTTACCTTCATTTCGCCCTTTGCCGCTTTTATATAACCGAACACTGTATCACCCCTTACTTACCATTATATAACAAGTAATTTACTTTTGGTTAATAATGTGTTAATTAATCATAGATTTTAAGAATTTGCCTGTGTATGACTTTTCACACTCGCAAACCTTTTCAGGTGTACCCGATACTACAACAGTACCTCCGCCGTCGCCGCCTTCGGGACCTAAATCTATAATATGGTCAGCAGTTTTAATAACATCAAGGTTATGCTCAATTACAAGCACTGTGTTACCTGCATCTACAAATCTTTGCAAAACCTCTATTAGTTTATGCACATCGGCGGTGTGAAGTCCTGTTGTGGGTTCATCTAAAACATAAATAGTTTTACCTGTTCCGCGCTTTGAAAGCTCGGTTGCAAGTTTTACACGCTGAGCCTCACCGCCCGAAAGGGTTGTTGCAGGTTGTCCTATTTTAACATAACCCAATCCTACATCATAAAGGGTTTTAAGCTTTCGGCTGATTTTAGGTATGCTTTCAAAGAAATACATACCCTCCTCAACTGTCATTTCAAGTACATCATAAATACTTTTACCTTTATATTTAACACTCAGTGTTTCGCGGTTATAACGACTGCCGCCGCACACCTCACAAGGAACATAAATATCGGGTAAGAAATGCATTTCTATCTTTAAAATACCGTCACCCTGACAGGCTTCACATCTTCCGCCCTTAACATTAAAGGAAAATCTTCCCGAGTTGTAACCATGCATTTTAGCCTCTTTTGTTGAAGCAAAAAGTTCACGTATATCGGTAAAGACACCTGTGTATGTGGCAGGGTTCGAGCGAGGTGTTCTGCCTATAGGCGATTGGTCTATATTAATAATCTTATCAAGATTTTCTATACCCTCTATCGATTTATACTTACCGGGTATTGTTTTTGCATTATTAAGTTTATTAGCTAAAACATTGCAAAGTATATCGTTCACAAATGAAGATTTTCCGCTGCCCGAAACGCCCGTAACACAAGTAAAAGTGCCAAGTGGGATTTTAACATTAATGTTTTTAAGGTTGTTTTCAGCCGCGCCCTTAATGGTTAAAAAGCTTCCGTTTCCCTTTCTTCTACTTTGAGGTACAGGTATTTTCTTTCTGCCTGTAAGATAATCAGAAGTAATTGAAGCCTCGCAATTTTTAAGACTTTCCAAATCACCCGAAAATACAACATTACCACCGTGTATTCCGGCACCCGGTCCTATATCCACAATATAATCCGCTGCGCGAATTGTATCCTCATCATGCTCAACCACTATTACGGTATTTCCTAAATCGCGAAGTCTTTTAAGGGTTGAAATAAGGCGCTCATTATCCCTTTGAT
>JAFYNC010000037.1 GCA_017549905.1 Clostridia bacterium
TAAACTCTTTTTTAGAGTCTATTGCTTTATAAAGCTTCACCTTTACCCTTTGACCTATAACACTTTCAAAATGGAAAGGACGTGTGAGTTCCCTTTCAATTCCGGGTGAGCAAACCTCAAGATAATAAGCTTTATCAATCGGGTCGGCTTCATCAATAATAGGGTCTATCGCGTGGGACACATTTGTGCAGTCATCAATGGTAATACCGCTTTCACTATCAATAAAAACACGTAAATACCAAGATGCGCCCTCTTTTAAAAAGCGGACGTCCCAAAGCATTACACCTTGCTCCTCAACCGCCTCTTTAATCAGGGTATAAACCCTGTCGGCAACATTTGCCATTTCTTCATCTCCTGTCAAGACATTTACTTCAAAACAAAAGTGAGCGGGTTGCCCCACTCACCTTTCTTTAGTCTAATCGCATTATAACATATAATTCCAAAAAAATCAAGTGATTTTTAAAAATTAGTTGCTATTTGAGCTGTTTTTTGAGCTTTCTTCCGGTTTGTATGAATTAATATAAATTTTAACCGCAATATCGGTGCTAACCTGTTCGCCAAATTTAGGCTCTTGCTCAAGCACAACGGCGCTTTCTTCATCATCGTCATACTTTTCAATGACCTCTATATTGTCATAAAGAAAGCCTTGCTTTAAAAGTTCTAATTTAGCTTCCATTTCGCTAAGTCCCTTAAGATTTGGAATCTTAACCTCTTTAGGACCAATGCTGATTGTAAGCTCTATCTTAGTATCTCTCGGAACTCCCGCTCCGCCTGCCTCTATAGACTGAGCGCAAACCGTTCCTTTTGGATGAGTATCCGAAAAAGCCTTATCGGTGATAACAAATTCAAACATTTCATAATCATCGTTATCAATAATATCGGCATAATACTTACCCTTTAAATCAGGTACATCATAAAGCTTTGCAGTAATTTCAGCACCGCTTTCGATATCACCGATTTGGTCTATCACAGGCGCATTTACAGAGGTTTCATCACTGCTAATTCCAGAAGACTCGCCACCAAAAATATCTTCCTTTAAAGGTCCTAAAACAAGTACTAAAGCCAACACTAAGAATATAGCGGCTGTGCAAAGAGAAGATATTAGAACATATTTAGCCGAAGCGCCTTTTTTCTTTGGCTCAACTTCGGTTTTGGTCTTTTCGGGTTTAGCCTTTTTGGTTGGCATACCACTAATTTCCCCGTAAACCAATTCGTTTTTAAGTATTTCAATATTCTTTGTTCTGTCTGATGGCATAACCTGCAAACCGTTTGCAAGAGCCGCTAAAACGTGACGCGGTAACTCTTCGGCAAATTTTGCAGGTATTGACATAGCATCATTCTGCAATCTTTGGGTTGCTACGGGTGGCACTGCGCCAATAATCACCCTGAAAATTGTTGCGCACAAACCATAAACATCAGTATATTTATCAATATGCATACCCTCAGTACCATATTGTTCAGGCGCTGCATAGCCATCAATGATATCTTCTTTAAGTTCAGAATCTGCAAGTCTTAATTTTTTAATAGAATAATCGGAAATTCTCATTTTTCCGTCACGGCCAACAATAATAGTATCAACCGATATGCCGCCGTGAATAATTCCGATTTCATTCATACCGCTAAGCGTATCAATAAGAGGTAAGAACAATGCTCTCGCCTGTTCCCACTTCAAAATTCCGCCGTTTTTCTCAATAAATTCGCCAAGCTTTATTCCTAAAATATGCTGATAAACGGCATAAACTGTTCCGTTTTCTTCAAAAACATCTAACACAGGAACTAAAGCCGATAATTCAGCCTTTTTAATTTTGCGGTTAATCTCAAGAAATTCAAGTAAACCTTCGTTATAGGTGTATTCCCCACCTTCGATAATAGATACTGTTAAATCAGGATTTCTGTGCGCAAAGCTTATGGGGAAATATTCCTTAACCTCAACAATAGTATTCTGTTCATTGTCCCAACCGATATATGTAATTCCTTCGCCATTCAAAGAAATTACTTTGCCTAAAAGAAAACGGTTGTTAAGAACAAACTTTACAGGTAAAGAATTTTCAGGATTAGGAGTTTCAGAATCATAACCGCAAATTGGACAAACCCTTTCCCCGCCGTTATCATTCATACATCCAAGACATAGTCTTTCGGTGTCAAACATAAATAAAATCCTCCGAAAAATTTGAATATATAAGATATTTTAACACATCTTCGTATTTTTTTCAACCATAAAGATTTTGCCCACAAAAAACAAAAAACCATAGCTATATGGTAGCTATGATTTTTCTCTTACGATGCTTCTTTTATTTGTTCTGCTGCACCTTGTGCGGTTTCTAACATATTTTCCGCAAAAATGGCGTAGCCTTTCTGGGGGCCGTCGACAATCACATGCGTAACCGCGCCTATAAGCTTTCCGTTTTGCAATATCGGACTGCCCGACACGAGTGTGTCAATATAGGAACAACATTTAAGACACATAATAGTCCCTTATCTCACTAAAATCACAACATTCTATCATTGTGTTTTATTGCCACTCTTTATAGCAAACAAAATGTTTGTCACAATAATCATAATTGAAAGTATTACATAAATAAACTGTATGTACTTTAAAAAAGATAATTTTATGATTAAAACATAAAGAAAACCGGCATACGTCTGAGCAGGAATCAGCATGTAAATAATTAATGTGAGTACCAAAAATATGCAAAGTAATATTTTGAATTTTCGGTTGGTTTGTTTTTTAAATATTGATACAGTAAAAAGAAATACGGTTGTAAGGCTTAATAACACAAAGAGTACTGAACAAGCACAACCCAAAATACCACCCATTATAAAACTCCATGTTGGTAAATCTGCGCCGCCGATTATTGTTATGCTGGGACCTCTCCGTTGAATCTCAGAAAGATTATAAACAAAATTACTTGAAATAATATAACACCATAAAAGCGATACGACGTCGTAAATAATAACGAATGCATATAAAACAATTTTTTTAGATTTACTTTTGACCATCGTTTTCTCCTATTCTACGGTAATATATTACCCTATTATTCATATCTTATTGTAAGTTTTATAATA
>JAFYNC010000038.1 GCA_017549905.1 Clostridia bacterium
AGGGCGAACTAAAATAATATCACCCCATCGCTCAAGACACTCTCCCGAATCAGCATCAATTAATTCGTAATCTTTAAATCCTTCTACTGTTCTCATAAATTCATCCTAAAATATTGATTGTTGTTTACTATCGGAATTAAAATCAATTCCTAAATGGTCATAAGCCAATTTTGTAACACATCTGCCTCTTGCGGTACGCGTAAGAAAACCAATCTGCATTAAGTATGGCTCATAAACATCCTCAATTGTTACCGCTTCTTCGCCTATTGCCGCGGCAAGTGTATCAAGACCAACAGGACCGCCGCTGTAATTGGTAATAATTGTGCTAAGCATTTTGCGATCAAAATCATCAAGTCCCAATTCGTCTATCTCAAAACGTCTGAGCGCTGACTGAGCAGTTTCTTCGGTTATAACACCGTCAAACTCAACCTGTGCTATATCCCTTACTCTTTTAAGCAGTCTGTTAGCGATTCTCGGTGTTCCTCTTGAACGTGAAGCAACCTCTAAAGCACCGTCACGCTCAATACCTATCGAGAGTATACCTGCTGAACGAATAACAATTTCAGCCAACTGCTCGGGTGTGTACAAATCAAGACGTAATAATACACCAAATCGGTCGCGCAAAGGTGCAGTAAGCTGACCTGAACGTGTAGTAGCGCCCACAAGTGTAAAGTGCGGAACATCAAGCCTTATTGAACGCGCCGAAGGACCTTTGCCGATAATAATATCAAGCGAAAAATCCTCCATAGCGGGATATAAAATTTCCTCAACATTACGGGGAAGTCTGTGAATTTCATCAATAAACAGAACATCACCCTCTTGAAGTGAGGTGAGTATTGCAACCAAATCACCCTGTTTTTCAATAGCAGGACCTGATGTAACCCTTAAATTAACGCCCATTTCACGAGCTATAATGCCGGCAAGTGTGGTTTTACCAAGACCGGGAGGGCCATAAAGCAAAACATGGTCAAGACTCTCTTTTCTCTGCTTTGCGGCAGTAATATATATCTTTAAATTTTCTTTAACCTTGTCTTGACCGATATACTCATCAAGAGTTTTCGGTCTAAGCGATAGCTCCGCCTCGTCCTGAGTGTAATTATAATCAGGGGAAACTATTCGGTTTTCAAAATCCATTTCCTGTTCTATCAAGATTTATATCCCCCTTGCTAAACTTTTTAATGCTTGTTTTATAAGCTCATCTGTGGGTAAATTACCCTCAAGCCTTGCTACAGCCAACGAAGCTTCACCCTTAGTATACCCAAGCGAAACCAAAGCTTCTATTGCCTCGGATGCAGAACTATTGCTGTTAGCACTAGCTACTGCCTTAATATCTGAATTATCAGAAATCTCTACAGCGCCCACCTTGTCCTTCAGTTCAAGAACAATGCGCTGAGCAAGTTTAATACCTACACCTGCCGCAGCAGTAAGGGTTTTGGCATCGTTACTCGCGATTGCAAGCATAAGCTTGTCTGCTGTAAATTCAGAAAGAATTGCAATTCCTATCTTAGCGCCCACACCATTTACCGAGGTTATAAGTTTAAAGGCGTTTAGTTCCTCTAAATCCGAAAATCCGTAAAGGTCCATAGCATCCTCACGAACAACCAAATGGGTGTATAAAAATATTTCACTGTTTTTTTCGGGCAGTCTGTATAACATATTTTTGGTGACAAAACATTTATAACCCACTCCACCGCACTCGACTACAACAGCGGTAGTGTCCGAATAAATATATTTTCCTCTCAGTGATGCTATCATTTTTTAGCCTCCCTCACAACAATTGAATAACTCGAACCTGAATAATGACCGTGACAAACAGCAAGTGCCAAGGCATCTGCCGTATCGTCAGGCTTTGGTACCGCCTTTAAGCAAAGCAAATTCTTTACCATTTCCATAACCTGATGTTTTTCAGCTCTGCCATAACCTGTAACCGCCTGTTTAACCTGAAGCGGTGTATATTCAAATATTTCAAGTCCACGGCTTTTAGCCGCCAAAACTATAACTCCCCTTGCCTGTGCAACATCAATAGCAGTAGTTGTATTTGTATTGAAATACAGTTTTTCGATAGCAAGGCAGTCAGGCTTGTATTTATCAATTACCGACAACATATCGTTATAAATATCAAGCAATCTCTCGGGAAATGGCTTATGAGCTTTAGTGGTTATAGCGCCATAACCCGCAACAGAAAACCGACATCGGCAATAATCTACTACGCCGTATCCTACAATGGCATACCCGGGGTCTATTCCCAGTATTCGCAAAGCCTTCTCCCCCTTATATATTTAATCTATTTTATTATAACATAACTCTTTTTAAAAATCTACTATTATTTAATGAAAAAAAGCGCAAATTACCCTTGCAACGAAAAGTGAGTATTCGAGAGAAAAAACGAGAAAAAATGAGTATTCGAGAGTTTTCTAAAATTGAGGAGTATTTTTTGCGGAAAAATGTTGAAAAAGCGCAACTTTTTCTTGACATTCAAGGAATTTCAATGTATATTTTATACTGGTTTAATATTTAATTAAATTTCAGTTGTTTCGACATTATAAAGGGGGATGCTTTATGAAAAAAGAGAATATAATTGAACTTAAAAATATATCGGTGGCATTTGACGGTGAGCAGATTTTAGATATGCTTAACCTTGATATTAAAGATAAAGAATTCATCACTCTGCTCGGTCCCTCGGGTTGCGGTAAAACCACCACTTTACGCCTTATTGCAGGTTTCTTAGAACCTGACGAAGGTGAGATTATATTTGAGAATAAAAAAATAAACGGTGTACCTGCATATAAACGTCAGGTTAACACCATTTTTCAGCGTTACGCTCTTTTCCCCCATCTTAATGTATATGAGAACATAGCTTTTGGGCTTAGAATTAAAAAAATGCCTGAAAACGAAATAAAAGAAAAGGTTGAAGAAATGCTAAAGCTCGTCAACCTTTCGGGTCTTGAAAAGCGAAATATTGATACCCTTTCGGGCGGTCAGCAGCAACGTGTTGCCATTGCCCGCGCTATTGCTAACAGACCTAAGGTTTTATTACTTGATGAGCCTTTAGCAGCGCTCGATTTAAAGCTTCGCAAGGATATGCAAAAAGAGCTTAAGAAAATTCAAGAACAGCTTGAAATTACATTTATTTTCGTTACTCACGACCAGGAAGAAGCGCTTACTATGTCTGACCGCGTTGTTGTTATGGATAACGGTAAAATTCAACAGGTAGGCACTCCACAGGATATTTATAACGAACCTCAAAACGCTTTTGTTGCCGACTTTATAGGCGAATCAAATA
>JAFYNC010000039.1 GCA_017549905.1 Clostridia bacterium
CCCCCTTTTTTTATATAAGAGATGAGCGCAAGGTGGTAGAATGTGGTAGAATGTGATATGAAGTGTGTAGTATGCGGAAATTATAAAGCTGTACACAATGCAAAATCTAAAGAATGGAACTTGAAATATTTTCGGTGTGAAGACTGCAAAAAGATGTTTTTAGAACAGGCAAAAGAAAAAAGTTTTGGAATAAGAAAATGGGTGTGAAACTTGCGGATAACAGTGCTAAAGAATTGAATGATTTAGCACGCCAGCAACTTATTCAGAAAGTTCTAGCAGATATTTTAATTGATATGAATATCTGCAGGCTTGAGGGGTGGGATATTATGGAATTCCCGAGAATGATAAAATCTGAAATTGATAGAATATGTGAAAAAAAAGTGAATTGAGTGGCTAATCCATAAAAAAAAGGCTATCACATAAGCAATAGCCTTTTATCAAAGAATAACAGCATTTTTATAACTTTTTGTAAAAAAATGTTGACAAGAAAATAAAATGATAATATAATAAAAGTATAAAGGTTGAGAGAAATCTCAATAGCACAGGTACTACAGGGGGTACACTATGACAAAGTACGGTTGCATTGTGGTTGACGGAAAAGAGTGCTTCACTACTTACACAGATAAAGAAGTGAGAAAAGCACATTTGTGTTTTGATTATAAACAGATTGACAAGCGATTTATAAAAGATGGGTTTGTTGTAACTTTTACACACGATTGCAGCAGCAAAAGAAAACATTTTGATGACTATGCGACTGCAGAAAAAGCAATGTTTGATTACATTGCAATGTCGGGTAAAAAGTTTAACGAAAAATATTTTTGATATAATCCGTTTCATAGGCTGCATTTAGCAGCCTATTTTTTTGCTCTTGATTAAATAAAGTAATTGTTGCATAATATAAATATACGGCTAGGGTAGCTCCCGAAAGATACAACCTGTAGTATTTGCCGTATACCTTTCTTTTACAGGTATAATCTTACAGGAGGTTATCCGATGAACGAACTTTCTTTATTCAATCCTACAGAAATGGCAACTTCTTTTGAAGTTGTAACCACAAAACAGCTGGCGGAAATTTTGGGCGTTGATGTTCGTACTGTACAAAGAGCGGCTGAGCGTGCTTTAGACTTTACGTCAGTACTGTCGCAAAGTACAGGCGGCAGACCTACACAAGTTTTTAATCAAGAACAAGCAACGTTGATAAAGCAAGAAATTGCTAAGCATCATAACCTATCAAGGAGCTTGATAGGTGTATCAACCGATTTAATGACAACAAAGGACATTGCAAAGGCGTTAAACGTTTCTGACAGATGGGTAAGAAACACGATTGAGAAACTTAGGCATAATAATTCCGCAGTTTTTGAGAATATTCAGTTTAATTCACAGGGTGGCTTTTTGCTCAATGAAACGCAAGTAACCGCCATAAAACTTGAATTGCAGAATCACAGTAAAGTTAATGCTTTATCCCCGAAAACCACTCTTGAAAAACAGTTGCTTATTCAGCAGGCTATGCAGTTACAATCTGAAATGATTGAAGAACTGCAAGCAGAAAATGAACGTCAAAAAGAGCAACTCACAGAGCAAGCGCCGAAAGTCGAGATGTATAACAAGCTCGTTGACCGCTCTTTTTGTAAGTGCCTAAGAGATACAGCGCAATTTATTGGAGAGCACGAAAAGCACTTTTTGCAAGTACTGCAAGATAAAAAAATCATCTACAAACACGCAGGGCATTATAGAGCCTATGCAGATTTCTCAGATTGTTTTGAACTTAAAGTATATACTTATGGTGAAAATAAGACAGGTCAACAGCTTTTGGTTAATGTCAAAGGTTTAGAACTTGTCAAAAAGATTTTCAAGGAGGTATCGAATGACTAAAGAAGCACTTTTATCTATGCAGATTGGAGAAACAATCTTCGACGCACAAATTGGACACATTCACAGAGTTGTTGGCGGGTGGATTTATCAGTTCAACAGCGGCGGCGTTTTTGTGCCTTATTCAGAGCCAAAACCCGAAAGCGATGAATTGACGCTCGAAACAACAGAGCCAAAAAGACGAGGCAGAAAACCGATTATCACGAAATAAAACGCTTTTTCACTTGCAATTTTTTTAGCAAAAGTGTATAGTGTTTACAACAAGTAACGTTTTCTGCATATTTCTTCTGCAATGGCAAGGGATAAAAACCCCTTGCCTTTTTTTGTTGCAATTTTTTGTATTATAGTGTATAAAAAAGTATACAGAGGTAAAGCAATGGATATATTAAATATAATCAATAATACATTAGCACGCCGATGGACGAAAGCGCCAGATAGAGCCGCAGGGCAAATGCCTGTATATTATGGCAATACTCCGCGCCTTGATAGTGTCAATGTCATTGCGAAACATTGCGCGTCTGCAGAATTGTTGCTTTATTCCAAAAAAGACCTCCGCGAAAATGGCGAAGCAGCAACGGCTATTATTGACCACGAATTATATAATTTGCTTGATAATCCTTGCCCGACGTTTCCCGAGATAGACGGCTGGACCTTACGCTATTTAACTTTTGTCTATAAACAGTTAACGGGTGAATGTGGCTGGCTCAAGGTCAGAGACGGCAAAAAAATCATTGCATTGCTTCCAATCCCTAAGATATGGATTATTCGCACTCCTACAGTGGGGAATCATACATTTTTGGTAAACCCTTACGGCGAAACAAGCGGCGTTGCTCTTACTGTTGACGCTAATGACTTAGTATGGTTCAAAGATATTGATGTTGCTGACCCATACGGACGCGGAAAAGGTAGAGCTGAAAATATAGCCGATGAAATAGAGGCTGATGAGTATGCTTCTAAATATCAAAAGAATTTTTTCTTCAACGACGCGACACCGCCATACATTGTAACGGGCTATCAAGGCAATCAACAGGGAGCAGACCAGATAAAAAAATCTCTTATGCAGAAAATAGGCGGCTTTTTGCACGCAAG
>JAFYNC010000040.1 GCA_017549905.1 Clostridia bacterium
TAGCTGGTGGGGTATAACCACCCTGCCCGAAACAGATGAAAATGACCTTTCTTTTTCTAACTTTATAACAGGCGAAAACGGCGTTTTAAGATATTGGCTTAGAAAAGGCATTAAAGGTTGGCGGCTTGACGTAGCAGATGAACTGCCCGATAGCTTTTTGGATAAAATTCGCCTTAGCATTAAAACCGAGGGACAAGAAAACTATCTTTTGGGCGAGGTTTGGGAGGATGCAACCAACAAGGTGAGCTATGGCTACCGCAGACGTTTCTTGCGCGGCAAACAACTTGATTCTGTTATGAACTATCCTTTTGCAAACGCTATTGTTGACTATGTTAAAACTGCTAATTCTGCCAATCTTTTAAACACAGTGCTAAATGTTCTTGAAAACTATCCGCCACAGAGCGTTAAGCTTTTAATGAACCATATCGGCACACACGATACTGCAAGAATTTTAACCCGCCTTGGCAGTGACTATAGCTTTGAAGGCGACCGCGAATCGCAATCACGATACAGCCTATCCCACGAACAATATTTAAAGGCGGTTAAACTATTAAAACTTGCCGCGGTATTGCAATATACACTGCCCGGTGTTCCTTCGCTCTACTATGGTGACGAGGCAGGTATACAAGGCTTTGGCGACCCATTTTGCCGCAAAACTTATCCTTGGGGAAAAGAAAACACCGAACTTTTAAGTTTCTACAAGGATTTGGGGAATCTCAGAAACAATACTGATGCTTTTAAAACCGGTGATTTTATTCCCCTCTATTCTAATGACGGCGTATTGGTATTTATGCGAAAAAGCGAAACATCAGAGGTTTTAATCGCAATAAATGCAAGTGATGGTGTCAAAGATTATTCTATTCCTCAAGAAATGAAAAAGACAAATTCCCTTTTGGGAATTTGCCCTAATCTCAAAAAACTCACTTTGCCACCATATTCATTTTCTATAATATAAAAAATGCACTTCTTTTGAAGTGCATTTTTTTAACCTAAATTAATATATGGTGCAGGGTTTACTCTTGTTCCGTTTACTATAACTTCAAAATGAAGATGGTTGCCGGTGGAATAGCCTGTGCTGCCTACCGCTGCAATCATTTGTCCCTGTGTTACAGTTTGACCTGCCTTTACGCAAAGAGCGCTTGCATGCGCATATCTTGTTTTAATGCCGTTTCCGTGATTTATTACAACATTATAGCCATAGTCACTTTTATAACCTGCACTTTCTACAGTGCCTGCTGCTGCCGCAAAAATTGCAACACCTTTGTTAGCGGCAAGGTCTATAGCTTTGTGATTTCTGCCGTCACCCCAATATGCCACAACCTTATACTGC
This sequence comes from Clostridia bacterium, assembly GCA_017549905.1. Lineage (GTDB taxonomy): Bacteria > Bacillota > Clostridia > Oscillospirales > Acutalibacteraceae > UBA737. Next base: position 1,331 of record JAFYNC010000040.1, read on the forward strand.
CCTTTAGATATGGGACAAATAAAGCCCGCTGCCGAAGCCGCCGCATTTGAAGAACTTGAAGCCGCCGTTCCAACAGTTACAACCTCTGTTACAGGTGAAGAAACTACCTGCTTTTCAAGTGTTGTGCTCGCAGTTTGCTCGCCGTTAACACTTTCAATAAGCTGTACCTCGCGTGTAATTCCGTTTTTGCCAACAGTTGTAATCTTTGAATAGCCTGCGGAATATTTTGAAGACCAAACAGTTTTTGTGCTGTATTTAACGGTTGTATCCTTAACAATTTTAGAGGTTGTTTTAACCTGTAAAGCATCAACCACAAGTTTGATTTGGTCTTCATCTACCAAATCTCTTTTTAAATAATAACCGCTTATAACTTCAACTTGGTCTGCAAATTCCGATGTATTTTCTGCGCCATCAATATAATATGCGGTTTTTCTGGAGTTTAACTGCTTATCTAAAACCTCTGCATCACCGCAAACCAAGGTCTCGCCGTTTATAACAAGTGCAGAAGCTTTAACAACATCGCCTGTGTTTTCAATAATAGCATCTGCCACCTTTTTGGCTGTATCGAAATTATTGCCAACTGTAAGTGTAAGAGTTAGCTTTGGCACTGAAATTGCGCCGTCTGCACCCTCGCTGCTCACATTCTCAACTGCAATGCTTCTTGCCACTTTAGAAACATCGGGATTTTGAACTGTTGCAATAACCTTGCCCTCATACTTAACATTAAAGCCGAAATTAAGGCCCACCGCCATAGTATCTACTATGACTAACATTAAGAAAATAATGCAAATGGATAATATTCTAATCGCTATTCTGTTTTCTTTTATTAATTTGAATGCCTTTGTGAAAATATGGGCAGAAGCTACTTTATGTTTAAGCGCTTCGATATCCAAATTCTTAAAAATAACAGTCACCGCTTTCTCAAAAGTTACATTTTGTAATATTTACAATACATATTATAACAAAAAGGTTACAAAATTGCAACTATTTTTTAATTTTTGTAACAATTACCAAAAATGACGGGCAAACCAAAGGTTTGTCCGTCATTTCCTTGTCGAGTTCTGTTGTTCTAAAACATTGACATCTGATTTGTATCCGGCAAGTCATTCATAGCGCCGAGGTCAGCAAGATTTTGAATAATAGTTTTAGAAACACCTGCTTCTAACTGAAAATCCTCAATCGATACAAAATTGCCTTTTTGCGCCGCCTCATAAATTGAATATGCCGCCTTTTCCCCTACGCCACCGAGCGCTCCGAAAGGAAGACGCATTTTTCCATTTTCGGGAACATACTTCATAGCGTGTGATTTATTAATATCTATAGGCAAAATTTCTATTCCTCTTGCCATCATTTCATTGAATATAAGCATATTTTCGTAAACATCAAGTTCCTTTTTGGTGGCTTCCTTGCCTTTTGCCTTAATGTCACGAAGATAGCGTTTTACTGCTTCTCTGCCCTGCATTATTGTTGGAACATCAACATCTTCAGGACGAGCAGTAAAGTATGCGCAGTAGAATTCCAATGGCTTATACACCTTATACCAAGCAACCCTTATAGCCGCCGTAACATAAGCCGCCGCGTGAGCTTTAGGGAACATATACTTGATTTTATAACAGCTTTTAATATACCATTCAGGCACATTAACCGCTCTCATATCATCTTCCATTGCGCCCCATTCCTCTTTAGAAACCGCTCCCTTAGCGACAAGTCCTTTACGCACCGTTTCGGTAATCTTAAAGGCTCTTCCCTCTTCCATACCCTGATGGATAAGATATACCATTATATTATCACGCGTACCTATAACCTCTGAAATGGTGCAAGTGCCATCATCAATAAGGTCTTTTGCATTACCTAAATAAACATCTGTACCATGTGAAAGACCCGAAATCTGCAAAAGGTCAGAGAAGTTTTTAGGCTTACAGTCCACAAGCATTCCTCTAACAAAGGATGTGCCAAACTCGGGAATACAGAATGTGCCTGTTTGCGATTCGATTTCTTCAGGTGTAACGCCCAAAGCCTCAGTTGAGGTGAAAAGACTATAAACCTTGGGGTCACTCATCGAAATTTCTGTAACCTTAATCCCCGAATATTCCTCTAAATACTTATAGGTGGTAGGAATAACGTGTCCGAGTTCGTCAAGCTTAAGAATTGTATCGTGAATAGAATGGAAATCGAAATGGGTTGTTATTACATCTGAATTAACATCATCCGCGGGATGCTGCACAGGACAGAAATCATAAATTGTTTTATCTCTGGGAACTACAATCATACCCGCAGGATGTTGACCTGTTGTTTGCTTAATTTGCGCATTTTCAACAAGCCCTGCCAAACGGTTAAGCTCTGCATTACTGAGTGTTATACCCATTTTTTCTGCATAAGCCTTTGCAAAACCGAATGCAGTTTTTTCTGCCACGGTAGAAATAGTACCCGCCTTGAAAACATTCTCGCTTCCAAACAACGTTTCGGTGTATTTTTGCACTTGAGTTTGAAATTCATTTGAAAAATTAAGGTCAATATCAGGCACCTTGTCGCCCTTAAAGCCCAAGAAGGTTTCA
>JAFYNC010000041.1 GCA_017549905.1 Clostridia bacterium
AAACAATAATTTTAGATAGTTCTTATGGGAAATTGGCTGTCAAAGGTAGTAGACTGCATATTTTAAATTTTAATACAGAAACAGGCGACCTAACCGCAGAGGGAAGAATAAATGCTTTAATTTATACCGCCGAAGAAAAGAGCGGTGGTTTCTTTTCAAAGCTTTTAAGGTAGATTATGTGGGAAATAAGTAACAGTTCACAATTAAACAGTCTGCTATATTCTATTGCTTTTGGTGCGATAATTTGTATTTTTTATGACATTTTAAGAGCAACAAGATTTGTTTTTAAGTTTAAAAATATAACTATTTTTTTGCAAGACTTATTTTTCTTTATTTTTTTAGCAATATCAATTTTTAGCTTTTTATTAGTAACCACTAACGGACAATTAAGAGGTTACATTATTCTTGGGGTAGTAATTGGTTTTTCGGTGTGCAGATTAACAATTTCTATAGCCATTGTTTTGGTTTTGAAATTCTTTTTTATTAAAATTTTAAGATTTTTTGATTTATTAAAAATCGTTTTTATTAAAATTTTGAAAAAACCGCTTATTTTCTGCAAAAAATCGTGTTTTTTATTTAAAAAACTCTTGAAAAAATGATGATAGTTGTTGTATACTTAATGGGTATAGTTAATATGTTAGAGGATTTGAAAAATATGAAGCGTAAGCAAAATAAAAGCGTTATTTTTCGTATCTTTGTTTTGGTTTTCTGTGGATATTTTATTATTACGTTAACTAATCTATGGAATAGTCTTAACGATAAGAAACAGGAACTCAAACAACTTAATCTTGAGTATTCAGAAAAGCTTAATGATGTAAATGAGCTTAAGGCTATGCTTGAATCTGATACTAATACTCAGTTGATTGAAAAAGCAGCACGCGAACGTTTGGGATATGTTTATTCAAACGAGCAGATTTTTATTGACATTTCCGGCAACTGAATTATACAGGAATTTTGAGGAGGATTTCTTTTTTATATGCAAATATCGGTAGGACAAATTGTTGAAGGTAAAATTACCGGAATTACTAATTTCGGTGTTTTTGTTGATTTAGGAGAGGGTAAGTCGGGTCTTGTACATATTTCTGAGGTTTCCCGTACTTATGTTAGTGACATAAAAGAAATTTTTAAGATTAACGATGTTGTTAAGATGAAGGTTTTAACCGTTAGTGATGATGGTAAAATTTCACTTAGCATCAAACGAGCTTTAGAGCCCGAGCAAAAGGAACAACCACGTGAGCGTAGAGAACGTCGCACCGCGCCATCCAAGCCTGATGGTTCTTATACTTGGATGCCTAAAAAGGCTGAGCCTGCTACTTTTGAAGAGATGATGAGCCGTTTTAAACAGACAAGTGATGAAAAGTTTTCTGACCTTAAGAGAAAAAATCCCGAAACTAAGCGTTCAAAACGCGGCGCTATGAAATAAGTTTTTACCAAGCGGACATTCCTTTTGGATAGTTCCGCTTGATTTTTTAAAATCAAGTATGAGGAAAAATAATGAATAATATTAATTTAGTTGCTCCTTGCTTATTTGGAGTTGAAAGTGTTGCGGCCGATGAGTTTCGCCGCATGGGTTTTGAAAATATTGTTACCGAGAATGGCCGAGTGCTTTTATCGGGGGACAGTAATATGTTGGCAAGAGCAAACATTTGCTCACGTTTTGCTGAAAGAATTTTAATTAATGTTGGCGAATTTACTGCCGTAACATTTACCGAATTGTTTGACGGTGTTAAGGCTCTTCCTTGGGAAGATTATATTGGAAAAGATGATGCATTTCCCGTTAACGGTTGGAGCATTAATTCTCAGCTTTTCAGTATACCTGATTGTCAATCTATTGTTAAAAAAGCGATAGTTGAAAGACTTAAAACAAAATATAATATAATTCGGTTTGCAGAAACAGGTACTGAATATAAAATACGTTTCTCTATTCATAAAAACCTTGTTACTATGATGATTGACACATCTGGCGATGGTCTTCATAAAAGAGGTTATCGCAGAAATTCAAATGATGCTCCGCTTAAAGAAACTTTAGGCGCCGCAATGTGTGATCTTGCGAGAATTTACCCCGACACTCAGATGTTTGACCCATTTTGCGGAAGCGGTACTTTGCTTATCGAATCCGCTTTGATGGCATCTAATATCGCGCCGGGACTTAGACGTTATTTTGCTGCTGAGCGTTTTAGATTTATAGATGAGAAGGTATGGAGAGAAGAACGTACTCGTGCTCAAGACCTTATTCGACATAATATTGATTTTAAAGCCCAAGGATTTGATATTGACCCTGCTTGTGTAGAATTAACTCTTGCAAATGCAAAAAAAGCAGGTGTAGAAAAATATGTAAAAGCTCAGGTTGGTGACATTAAAAACTTCACCGTACCTAATGAACGCTGCCTTACAGTTACTAATCCCCCTTATGGTGAGCGTTTGCTTGATGTAAAGGCGGCTGAAGAGTTATATAAGGTGATGGGGGAAAGATTTGTTCGCACCAACGGTCAGAAATACTATATTATTAGCCCTCACGATGAGTTTGAGAAGCATTTTGGAGCAACAGCCGATAAAAGACGTAAGTTATATAACGGAATGATTAAATGCCAATTATTTATGTATTTTAAAGGTAGATAATTGTGGTTGACTTTTAAAGTTATAGATGATATAATTCATATAATAACATTGATGAAGAGAAGTAACCTCATTTAAACAGAGAAGAGAGCTGTGGGTTGGTGCAACACAGTCTGTACTTGATGTGAATAACACTTCGGAGTTGCAATCTGAAAACCTTTTCGGTTAGTAGGTGCGCCGTTATGATGCGTTAAATCAGTTAAAGCGACCGTTTTTACGGTAAATTAGGTGGTACCGCGGATACAACGTCTATTCGTCCTAATAATATTAGGATAATAGACGTTTTTATTTTTTGGAGATGAAATTATGAAACATACCGATATTATTGAAATTTTTGAAAATTCAGCATTTATTGATACTGATGTTACGGTTTGCGGCTGGGTTAGAACCTCAAGAGATTCTAAAAATATGGCATTTATTGAGCTTAATGATGGTACATCTTTTAAGCATTTACAGATTGTTATTGATAAAGCTGAAATGACTGATATTGCTGAATTTATGAGACTCGGCACATCACTTAAAGTTATAGGCACTGTTGTAAAATCTGCTGTTGCAGTTGATTCAGTTGAAATCAATGCTAAATCAATTGAAATTTTGGGTGCTTGTCCACTTGAATATCCTTTACAGAAAAAACGCCATACTTTAGAGTATCTCAGAACCATTCCGCATTTAAGAGTTCGTACTAATACATTTAATGCAGTGTTTAGAGTGCGCTCTGTTGTTTCGAATGCCGTTCACGAATATTTCCAAAGCCGTCGTTTTGTTTATGTTCACACTCCGCTTATTACTGCAAGTGATTGCGAGGGCGCAGGTGAAATGTTCAAGGTTACCACTATTGGTTATAGCAATGACTATAAATCTGAAGAAGATTACAACGCTGATGATTTCTTCGGTAAACGCGCAGCGCTTAGTGTTTCAGGACAGTTAGAGGGCGAAGTTGCCGCTATGGCTCTTGGTAAGATTTATACCTTTGGTCCTTCATTCAGAGCAGAGAAAAGTAATACTCCTCGTCACGTTGCAGAATTTTGGCATGTCGAACCCGAGGTTGCTTTTGCAGAACTTCCTGATATTATTGAAATTGCAGAGGGACTTATAAAATATATCATTAATGCAGTTTTAGAAAAATGTCCTACTGAGCTTAAATTTTTCGACCAACATTTCGAAAAAGGATTAATCGATAAACTCACAAGTGTTGTTAATAACGATTTTGCAGTTATGACATATACCGAGGCTATTGAGCATCTTTTAAATGCTGATGTAAAGTTCCAGTATCCTGTAGAGTGGGGCTGCGACCTTATGACCGAGCATGAAAGATATATTTCTGAAGAAGTTTGCAAAAAACCAGTTTTCTTAACTAATTATCCTAAAGAAATTAAATCTTTCTATATGAAGCAAAACGATGATGGAAAAACTGTTGCCGCAACCGACCTTTTAGTTCCCGGTGTTGGCGAAATTATTGGTTGCAGTGAGAGAGAGGCGGATTTAGAAAAACTGCTTGATGCTATGCAAAAACGTGGTATGACAACCGAAGAATATGAGCATTATATTGCTCTTAGACGTTTTGGTTCCGTTCCGCACAGTGGTTTTGGTTTAGGTCTTGAACGTATGATTATGTATGTTACAGGTGTTCAAAATATCCGCGATGTAATTCTTTACCCCAGAACTGTTGGTAGTATTTATTAATTCGGAGTGTTTATGATGCAAAAATATACACCATTATTAAATGAATTTGACACACAAAGTGCTATTGCTTTAGTTAAAGATAAATTTGCAAGTGAACTTTGTGACAGTCTTGATTTATCTCGTGTTTCTGCTCCTCTTTTTGTAAAACAGGGAAGTGGCCTTAACGACGATTTAAACGGCTTTGAGCGTCCTGTTTCATTTGATATTTTAGAAACAGGTGAGATAGCTGAGGTTGTTCACAGTCTTGCTAAATGGAAACGCATGGCCTTGCTTAAATATAATTTTCCTATTCATACAGGTCTTTATACTGATATGAACGCTATAAGACGAGATGAAGAATGTGATAATATTCATTCTCTTTATGTTGATCAGTGGGATTGGGAAAAAATTATTATTGCTGAAGACAGAACAGAAGATTATTTAAAAGCAACTGTTAGAAGTATTTATGGTGCGGTTTTAAGAACTGCAAAACAGGTGAGCGTTAAGTTCCCTGTAATTGATTGTTATTTACCTGAACAAATTTATTTTATTGATACTTTAGAACTTGAAGAGCTTTATCCCCAACTTACACCGAAACAGCGTGAATATGCTATCACTAAAGAAAAAGGCGCTGTTTTTCTTATGAAAATTGGTGGCAGGCTTAAAAATGGTGAAAAACATGATGGCAGAGCTCCCGATTATGATGATTGGGAATTAAACGGCGATATTTTGATTTATAACCGTGTGATTGACTGTGCTTTTGAAATTTCTTCAATGGGTATTAGAGTAGACCGTAAAAGTCTTATTAAGCAACTCAAAGCCGAAGGTAAAGAAAACAGACTTGAGTATGAATTTCATAAAATGTTAGTTTCAGGCGCTTTGCCTCTCTCTATCGGCGGCGGTATTGGTCAGTCAAGACTTTGTATGCTTTTATTGCATAAAGCCCATATTGGTGAAGTACAGGTTTCAATTTGGCCTGAAAAAGAAATACATAAATGCAAGAGTTTAGGAATTAATCTATTGTAATTGTATTAAAATTCAATTTTGCAAAGTCATAATCATTATAATAAAACTTTGGAGAATATAAATGTTAAAAAGATATTTAACCTTGCTATTTTTTATAATATGTGATATTTTATTTGCACTTATTTCTTTACAAACAGCTTTTATAATTGTTGGTGTTCCAACTTATGCTAATACTTTTAATCCGGTATTTTTTACAAGCTTTATGTTTCCGTCTACTGTAGTTTCTGTGTTTTATATTTTGAAAATATATAATATTTTATGGCTGTACTTTCAGTTTATGGAAACATTAAGAATTATAGTTTCAACAATTATTTCTACAGCTATTCTTACTATTTTGCAAATGGCTTTATTTGAATCTTTATTTCCTTTCTCGGTATATTTGATTGCTATATTTTTAACTAACACTCTTATAATCTCTCAAAGAATGGTTTTCAAGAAATTCGCTGTTCAGCATAACGATTCTTTAAAATCTAAATCCTTTAAGGATAATGAAAATGTACCTTCAGGTAATATTATGCTTATCGGTGCAGGTAGTGCGGGCGAAATGATTATTAGAGAATTTGCTCGAAATTGGAAATATCGTGATTCAAAAATTAAATGTGTTATTGATGATGATATTTATAAACATGGTCAATATATTTCAGGCATCAGAGTTATTGGTGGCAGAGATATTATTGTTGAAGCAGCAAAAAGATTCGAAATTACAACTATTGTTTTTGCAATTCCAAGTTGTCCTAATGATGAAAAAGCTGAAATACTAAATATTTGTCAAAAAACCGATTGTGATGTACGTGTTATTCCTTCTGTTTATAAAATGTATGACGTGTCTGAACTTGCGCCATCAATTCGTAAGGTACAAATTGAGGACTTATTAGGCAGAGACCCTATAGATTTAACTTTAGGTGATAGATTAGATTATGTATCAGATAAAGTTATTCTTGTAACAGGCGGCGGCGGTACAATTGGCTCTGAACTTTGTCGACAGATAGCTTCACATAATCCCTTAAGATTAATCATTTTCGATGTGTATGAAAATAGTGCTTATGAAATTCAAAACGAATTAAAACGAACATATCCTAATTTAGATTTGGTAACATTAATTGGTTCTGTGAGGGATAGTAAACGACTTGACTATCTTTTCAAAACTTATAAGCCTCAAATAGTTTACCATGCAGCTGCACATAAGCACGTTCCTTTAATGGAAGACAGCCCAAATGAAACTATTAAAAATAACGTTTTCGGTACCTTCAAAACCGCTAATTGCGCTTCTAAATATAATGTAGAAAAATTTGTTTTAATATCAACTGATAAGGCTGTTAACCCAACAAATATTATGGGTGCCAGCAAGCGTATTTGCGAAATGATAATTCAAACTTGCAACAAACATTCTAACACAGAATTTGTGGCAGTTAGATTTGGTAACGTTTTAGGTTCAAACGGTAGCGTTATTCCTTTATTTAAGAAACAAATTGAAGAGGGCGGACCGGTTACTGTTACCGACCCTAATATCATCCGCTATTTTATGACAATTCCGGAGGCCGTATCACTTGTTTTACAAGCAGGTAAAAATGCAGTTGGTGGGGAAATTTTTGTTCTTGATATGGGCAAACCTGTAAAAATTTTAACACTTGCCGAAAATCTAATTAAACTTTCAGGTTTCACTCCTTATAAAGATATTGCTATTGAATTTACAGGCCTTAGACCTGGCGAAAAACTTTTTGAGGAACTGCTTATGTCAGAAGAGGGTCTTACTGCTACTGAGAATAATCTTATTTATATCGGCAAACCAATTGAGTTTGATGAGGAAGAATTTATTAATACTTTAGATGAACTAAAGGATGTTATGTATGACGAAAGTGCAGATATACGAGCTTTAGTTAAAAAAATTGTTCCCACTTATAAAGAAAATAATTAATATTTTTTAAAAAAAGTGTTGCATTTTTGATTGTTTTGTGATATCATTAGTTGTACGTGAGTATAAGTATTATTTATTGGTACTATGTGTTGGGAGGTGTCAAGATGCCGAATATTAAATCTGCTAAAAAGCGCGTTTTAGTTAGCAAAGCGAATTATGAACATAACAAGGCTTATCGTTCTGCTTTAAGAACTGCTGTTAAAAAGGCTGATGCCGCTATTGATGCTAAATCAGAAGATATGGCTGCAGTTGTTACTGCTGCGGTTAAAAAGATCGATCAGGCTGCTTCTAAAGGCATTATTCACAAGAACAACGCTGCAAGAAAGAAGTCTGCTTTAGTTACTCGTTTTAACAAAGTAAACGCTTAAATTTAATAGTAAAACGCCGTCTTTGACGGCGTTTTTTATTTACAAAATTTAAGGAGCAACTTTCGTTGCTCCTTTTTTAATTAGAATAAACCGGTAATTTTACCGTCATTATCAATATCAATTCTTTCAGCAGCAGGAACTTTGGGAAGACCGGGCATTGTCATAATATCACCTGTAAGCGCCACTATAAAGCCTGCCCCGGCAGAAACTTTAATATTTCTAACGGTCACAGTAAAGCCCTCGGGAGCACCTAATTTTGTAGCATCATCAGAAAAACTATACTGAGTTTTTGCCATACAGATAGGTAAATTACCAAGGCCCATTTCGGTAAGTTTATCAGCCTGTTTCTTAGCGTTTGGAGTGAGAATAACGCCATCACCGCCATAAACCTTTTTAACAATATTGGAAATCTTATCTTCAATGCTACCGTCAAGCTCATAACTAAAGGTAAAATCACCTTTTTCTTCTTCACAAAGACGAACGACCTCACGTGCTAAGTCTTCGCCGCCTTTTCCTCCTTCGGCCCAAACATTTGAAAGAACAACATTTACGCCAAGTTCCTTACATTTTTCGATAATAAAGTTAATTTCGTTATCGGTATCTGTAGGGAAGCGGTTAACTGCTACAACACAGGGCAGTTTATATACATTCTTAATATTCGTAACATGTCTTAAAAGATTTGGAATACCCTTTTCAAGCGCGGTAAGATTTTCCTCACCCAAAGACTTCTTATCAAGACCGCCATGCATTTTAAGAGCTCTAACAGTAGCTACCATAACAACTGCGCTAGGTGTTAGACCTGCCATTCTGCATTTAATATCAAGGAACTTCTCAGCACCAAGGTCTGCGCCAAAGCCTGCTTCTGTTATTGCATAGTCGCCAAGCTTAAGAGCTAACTTAGTAGCAGTAACAGAGTTGCAACCGTGAGCAATATTTGCAAAAGGTCCGCCGTGTACCAAAGCAGGTGTGCCTTCAAGTGTCTGAACAAGGTTTGGCTTTATAGCATCTTTTAAAAGTGCAGCCATAGCACCTTGAGCATTAAGTTGTCCTGCTGTTACAGGTTGGTCATTAAAGTTATAACCAACAATAATTTTTGACAATCTTTCCTTTAAATCTGCGATATCAGAAGCAAGGCAAAGAACTGCCATAATCTCACTTGCAACTGTAATATCAAATCCGTCTTCACGTGGAACACCGTTAACCTTGCCTCCAAGACCATCGGTTACAAATCGAAGCTGTCTGTCATTCATATCAACACAGCGTTTCCATGTGATACGACGCACATCAATACCTAAAGAATTGCCTTGATGAATATGGTTATCAAGCATAGCAGCAAGTAAATTATTAGCCGCGCCTATTGCGTGAAAATCGCCAGTAAAATGAAGGTTAATATCTTCCATAGGCACAACCTGAGCATAACCGCCGCCTGCGGCGCCGCCTTTAATACCGAATACAGGGCCTAAAGACGGCTCGCGAAGTGCTACACAAACATTTTTGCCAATTCTTTTCATACCATCCGCAAGACCGATAGTAGTTGTGGTTTTACCTTCGCCTGCGGGAGTAGGGGTAATTGCAGTAACAAGAATAAGTTTGCCGTTTTCGAGCTTATTTTCTCTTACAATTGATAAATCAACCTTTGCTTTATAATTACCGTATTGTTCAAGATATTTTTCATCAATTCCTGCAACCTTTGCAATTTCAGTAATAGG
>JAFYNC010000042.1 GCA_017549905.1 Clostridia bacterium
AAATTCCTTACGAAGTTCTTCTTTTAGAACTTCGTTTGGAGTTTGATTATACATAGTGCCTACATCTGCTATTAACCAATTTGTATTAATATTTAATTCTTCAATCATTTTTTTCATTAAATCAAATGTTGGCTTTTGATGTCCGCTTTCCACATTTGCTATATTTTGTTTTGTTACAGATAAAATATTTGCAAGTGCTTGCTGCGTAAGTCTTTTTTCCTCTCTTAATGCTTTAAATTTTTCTGATGTAGTTTTCATTTTTAAACTTTCTAATATCTAATAGTTGACAATAAATATCAAATTTAGTATAATAAAATCGTTAGGTGTTTTTATTATATAAATCGGTAACACAAATATAATATAAACCCGTTGAAAAATCAAACCGAGTGAAGATTATATGCAAGTTCATCACTTAAAAACAAGAAAAATGTAGGTAGGATTTAAGGGAATCAACCTAACAAAAATATCTTAAAGGTCATAAAGCAAAGCATAATAATGCTTTAGTTTTTATGCCTAATTTTGACACGGTTTACACATTATTTGAACTTTGAAAAAGAAAACATTGCAGGAATGCAAATGAAGTATAGAGAAAGATTGAGATAGGCTTTATGCCTATTCTCAAGCGGGCGGTGTACAAACCTAAATGAATCATATTAAAGTAAATCTCTCAATCTCACACCGTCCACTCGAGAATTTTTACTTAAACACTAACGAGGGAGCTACACATACTTAATATCCTTAAATTGTTGTTTTCAGTCACTCCCTCTTTTTTTTGAAAGCGAGGCCAATATGTTTGAATTTTCATTATTTTTTATAATCGCAACCTGTATCGGCTGCGCAATAGAAGAAAACTTATTATAGGAGTTTGAGATGTACAGAATTGAATGTAACGGAAAAGAGTTTATGATTCCGGCTCAAAGCTTAATAGCATTTGCTTTAAAGAAGGCGGCTGAGAACGGAATTTCAGATTTTGAAGTAGACAGCGAAAACGCTGCAACAGTTTTATTGTTAAGTTTAGGCATTTTAGCCCAGAAAGTGTAGGTGAAAAATGTATGTAGTAACGAATTGTCCTGCTTATGTCAATGATGACGAATGCAAAGAGAACTCTCTTATCAGGCAGAGATGCGACAACAGAGATTGTATTATTAAACAGATTATCAACAGCAAAAACATCAAATTATTTGACGTTATGGAGGATGAAGATGATTAATGCTATTACACATTTAAGAATTTTTGATGCGGTTGTAAATCACGCATATAAAGTACAGAAACCGAAAGCAGACACTTTTACTATACCGCAAGAAGATTTTGTTAAGTTTGAAAACGCTAGAAAATATGCGCTTGCACTTAATCGAATAGGACTTTTAGAAGAATTTTATAAACGCATAGTATCAGAGGCGGTGTAAGATGTATGACCCTTTTTATTGGTATGAAAGAGAATTAGATAGAGAATATGAGGAAGAACAAATGGCTAATAAGATTGAAATTGATTTGGAAGCAATCACTAAAAGACGTGACGAATTAATGGATTTAAGTGCGCGTTACAATTTTGAACTTAAACAGGTTGAAAAGGAAATGGAATCACTTGATTTACAGTTGATTGCACTTCTGAATCAGACAGGAACAGAGGAAATGCAATACGGCAATTATTCTTTTGGCTGGAAAACAACAAAGAGAACTGCTTTAGACCAAAAGTATCTCAAAGAACATTTTGCCGACATTGCGAAACAATGCACCTTTACCAAGGAAAACAGAGTGTTTGATTTCAAGTTAGGCGGTGTGTAATGGGTAAATTACAAGAATTAACAGATAAAGAACTAATGACGGCTTTTTATGAAGCGCAAGAAAAACGGATAGGCAGAGAAATTGACCGCATAAAAGCCGAAATGAACCGCAGGAGTAAAGAACAATGAAAAGACTAATTGAGATACAGAAAAAACTTAAAGCACCAAAAAATCAGCGCAACAATTTTGGCAATTACAATTACCGCAGTTGTGAGGATATTTTGGAAGCGGTTAAACCGCTATTAACCGAACAAAAGGTTGCATTGATTATAAAAGATGATGTAATCGCTAAAGACGGCAGATTTTACATAAAAGCAACGGCTACTTTATTTGATGAGGAAGGTAAAGAGATTGCAAGCGCAACGGCTTACGCAAGAGAAGAAGAAAGCAAAAAAGGTATGGATGCCTCACAGTTAACAGGCAGCACTTCATCTTATGCCCGTAAGTATGCGCTAAACGGCTTATTTGCTATTGATGATACAAAGGATGCCGATGCAACAAATACGCACGGTAAAGAAGAAAAACCAAAGCCAGAAACAATTACAGCAGACGATAAAGCTCTTATTAACGGTGCGGATGAATGTAAGACGGTTGAAGAATTAGAAAATTACTATAAGGAAATTGCACCGAATTTAAGTTGTGTTGCCGCAAAAAAAGAATTAATTAAACGCTGCAAGGCAAGAAAGGAAGAACTCAATGGATAACATAATATTTGCACCTATAAAGGTAAAGAAAATAAGCAATACGCTGTTTGATTTGGGAATAAATGTAGAATCGCTTACAGAGTTTATGAATGATAATCAAACAGATGGCTGGATACACATAAATATTTGCAAATCAAAGGATAAAGATGCGTGGTACGGAAAACTGAACACGTGGAAGCCTAATAAACAGGAAGAACCACAGGAGATGGAAATACCTGATGAAATACCGTTTTAACCAAAAGAAGGGGGAGCAGATGAAGGAATCGCAAAAAGATGCAGTCTTACGTTTATTGAGATTAAGACCGCAAACTACAATGGATATAATCAATAACTACATACTTGCGCCACAGAAGGTTATACAAAAGTTACGGGAAGAAGGTTACAAGATTTTAACCCTTCCCGTTAAGGGGCAAAAATACAGTTTATATAAATTAATAGAAGAACCAAAGCAAGTAAGGTTATTTTAAGGGGAATAGCATGCCCGTTAAGACGGGTTAAATACAAAAGGAATATAAATAATAGCAGAGGATAAATAAATGGAAATAACGGACAGAGAACAAAGGATTTTGAATTTATTAGCGGAAGGGATGACAAAAGCGATTATTAAAGATAGTTTACAGATTTCTTATGTCACTCTTGAAAAGGATTTGGCAGTATTGAAGGGTAAGTTTAACGCTTTTAATATTCCGAACCTTATACACTTAGCGACAAAGCAGGGGGTAATTTAATTTTACGGGGAGTGAGAGCAAATGTATTATCAGATTTTGAACAAAGAACGATTAGAAGAATACAGAAAAATCGTTAATTGGCTTCAATCTCTCTATGCCCGAAGGCGTGAACTATTACAAACAATGGGGTTAAAATCGGTTGATTTATCAAGAACACGGGTTACATCCGGCAGTAAGCCAATGAGTGAGGAAGAACGCAACGCCATTAAACTTGAAAAGATTAACCGAGAGATAAAAGAGAATGAAGCCAAGCGCAATGTTTTATTTGACGAATTCGAAACACAAATAAAGCGACTGCCTGACCCGAAGCATCAGTTTTTCTTGCGTGAATATTATGTTGATAACACACCGAGAAAAGAAGTAATAGATATGATTTACGGGGAAGGTGCGCATTTGGATGCGGGGAAAATAAAGAAGTTTGACAGGTTACAGACTGCCGCACTTAATTCATTACAGAAGGTAAGTAAAACACCTTTTATTGAAGTAACACAGCAGTTAACTATTGAGGGCTTAACAAATGACTATGAATGACGATATAAAGAAATATCCTGTTTATGCCTTATCGCAGCAGGGATTAATACCGATTGAGATAATGAGCATAAATGATTACAACCACCAAACACATCAACTACACCACTATATCAAGCAACAGAGCTATAAGAGAGATAAGAAGTGGTTTGATGATAGGAACATAGAACAGAAACTTATATTACTGCCCTGTTATGTCCACGAACAGGTACATAATACGGCTATTAGAAACTTAACCGATTCCGAGTTTGAAGAAAAGTTTAATATTAGCAGATGGGATTTATTGTTTAACAGACGGTATTCAAAGTATTAGAGGTGAGTATGATTATTCCGAATCAATACGTAAAACAATGGACTGAAGGTGCAATATTTTGTTATAAACGAGGATGCACTTGCGAAGGTTGTTTTTATCAGGAACTTTTAAGTGAAAAATGCAAAATGAAAAGTGCAGTATTTATGCTTGTAAAGAAGTTAGGCGCACCAAAGGAATATCACAATGTTGCTTATTCTAATCAACAGATTAAAGTAATAGAAGCAATCTTAAACGGTGCATCCACTAAAGATGAAATATCTGATGCAGTAGGT
Organism: Clostridia bacterium; assembly: GCA_017549905.1. GTDB lineage: Bacteria > Bacillota > Clostridia > Oscillospirales > Acutalibacteraceae > UBA737. The sequence goes on from JAFYNC010000042.1 coordinate 4,330, forward strand.
ATATCAGTTCGGAATCTGCAATCACATATCAATAAACTTTACGCTTTTGCAAAAGCTGAAGGATGCAGATTCAATAATCCAAGGAATATGCTGCCTGACTATGTTGAATGGGTAAGAAAGGAGAAACAATGAAGAACATTTTAGGCATATTAATATTGCCCTTTGGCTTACTGATTATAGCATTACTGTATATTTGGATGCAGATTAAGTACTTTGTTGAGATTGTGAGGGGAAGATGAAGGTTTTAGTAGCCTGTGAAGAAAGTCAGAGGGTTTGTTTAGCATTTAGGGATAAAGGTCATGAGGCATACTCTTGCGATATTATTGAATGTTCAGGAGGTCACCCCGAATATCATATTCAAGAAGATGTTATCAAACTCGTAGGGGGGGGGGAGAATAACCATTTTATAACATTGGACGGAACACTGCATTTTGTTGAAAAATGGGACTTAATTATTGCACACCCTCCCTGCACCTATTTATCGTTAGCCGGTAATAGTTGGTTTAATGTTGAAAGGTATGGGGAAAAAGCAATTCAAAGACACAAAGACCGGGAAGAAGCCGTTAAGTTTTTTATGTACTTTACGACTATTAACTGCCCGAGAATTGCCATTGAAAATCCTATCGGGACAATGAGTACACGCTATAAAAAACCTACACAAATAATACAGCCTTATCAATTCGGACACGCAGAAAGAAAACCGACTTGTTTGTGGCTTAAAGGTTTACCGCTCTTGAAACCTACAAACATTGTGGAGCCTGATATTATATATCATAAATCGGGTAGAACGGACAGTCGTTGGCATTGGGAAACTTTTAAACTCCCGAAGAACGAAAGAGCAAAAATCAGAAGTAAAACATTTGAGGGCATAGCAAAGGCTATGGCAGAGCAATGGGGGTAATATGTGGCTAAGAGATAACAAGGTTTGGTACGAAGGGGATTTGATTGAGAAA
>JAFYNC010000043.1 GCA_017549905.1 Clostridia bacterium
ACTGTATGGAAGGGAAGCCCTGAAGGCTTTTTGAATGAAAATATCAAATATAAATACATCTACCACACCTACTCAAAAATCAACAATTACAAATACAGGCTTGGCGCCCTGCTAAAAACAATTTACCCCTTACATATTAAGGATGACTATGACATCGAGGTAGCTTACCTTGAATGTGGTGCTACTAAGGTTATTTCAACGTCAACAAATAAAAGAGCAAAAAAGATTGCCTGGGTGCATTGCGATTTATCTAAAAAAATCAGCAACATAGCTGAATTCAAGAAGAAAAGCGCAAAATGGTATAAAAAATTTGATAAGGTTGCTTGCGTTTCCAAGGACGTGGAAAAAAGCTTTAAAAGTATTTATGGAAACGAATTTGATACCGAGGTTATCTACAACGTTATAGACGATTTCAACATTAAAGAAAAAGCAAATGAGGCTGTCATCGATTTTTCCTTGGATGAAAAAACCCCTACAATTGTTTCAGTAGGCAGACTTTCTAAACAAAAAAGATTTGACAGATTGATTGAGGCTCACAAAATTATTTTAGATGAAGGCTTTTATCATAGGCTGTTAATAATCGGCGAGGGAGATAAACGCGAAAACCTTGAACAAATCATCAATGCTTCAGGGGTTCGGGAAACAGTTCGGCTTTCGGGATTTAAAAGCAACCCATATCCCTATATTAAAAATGCAGATTTGTTAGTCTGCTCATCAGATTATGAGGGCTTTTCTTCATTTGTTGCAGAGGGTCTTATATTAGGAAAAGCTATTGCTACAACCAACTGTACCGGAATGGCTGAGCTTTTAGGCGACTCTCAATACGGAATAATAACAGATTGCAATGCAAAAGCATTATCAGACGGAATCAAAAAACTCCTATCTGACATCAATCTAAAGAAAAAATACGAAAAGAGCGCTTCAGAACGAGGCAAAAGTTTTTCTATTGATGCATCGGTTAAGCAAGCAGAGAATTTCTTTACTACTACAAAATAAAACCTGAAAGGAGACAGCATGGAAAGCTTAGAATACTATTTACTTCTGATTGCAATTGTTGTTTTAGGTGTTTTAATGCCCCAGGGCGCAAAGGACCGAAAGCAATATGTTGTAATAATGGCTGTTCTCCACTTTCTTTTAGCCGGCTTAAGACATCCGCAGCTAACCGGCGATATGCAAACCTATTGCTATAACTATTGGCACATAAATGAAAAAGGTTGGTTCAGCGATGAGGTTTTTCAAGAAGGTAGAAATTTCGGATTTAATTGGCTCTTAAAGTTTTTTTCAACCTTATCCAATGGCGAATTTCAAGTATTCCTTATTGTAGTTGCCCTATTCATTAATGTTGTGGTAGCGTACTTGATTTATAAATACTCCCCTCTCCCCTGGCTCAGCTTTTTAGTATGGAACTGTATGGGCTTTTATGTTGCTGGTTTTAACATTATTAAGCAATCAATTGCTATGGGGCTTATAATGATAGCCTTTGTCGGCATTATGGAAGAAAAGCCAAAGAAGTTCTTGCTATTTACAATATTAGCCGGCTTTGTTCACGCACCTGCCTTTATATTTTCGCCGGCATATTTCTTATCCAAACGGAAATTCACTTTGCAGACATTGATTATATATATCTGTGGTGCTGCAGCTATTTTTATAAGCAGAAACCAAATAGTTAAATTAATGCAGGATTTCTATTACGATGAGGAAATTATTGGCGATAGCGCTACCTTAGGTGGACGATTTTTTTTAATAGTTCTGTTTGTGGTAGCAGGATTTGCTTTAAAGGGATTTAATAGTAAATATTTTTCAAAGGTTGCAAATTTAATCGTTGCAGCAGCCGTTTTACAGATGTTTTCGGGCTTCGAAAACGTTTTTACAAGGCTTACAGACTATTATTTGCAATTACTTATTATTTTCATTCCTCTTGCATTTGCAGATTATACAGATGAAAAGCTTGAAAATATCGACGAAGGCTTCAGCTTAGATATTGCGCCAAAGCAGCGGTTTATAATAATAATTTTACTGTCTGCATTTCTTGTATGGTTTTATATCAAAAGCTACATTGATATAGATATTATCATATACGATGATTACACCAACTATAGATTTTTCTGGGAGGAATTGGGATTTGAAATTATTTAGCGTGATAATTCCTGCTTTTAATTGTGAAAACAGCATTGAACGCACCACTGGTAGTATTATATCCTCTGGTCTGACAGATTATGAAATAGTAATAGTCAACGACGGCTCTACTGATGGTACAGCTTCTGTTTGTAATAGCCTTTGCTCCCAATATAGCTTTATTAAATACTACGAGCAGGAAAACAGCGGCGTTTCAGCAGCAAGGAACCTTGGCTTAAGCCTTGCAGCAGGTGAATATATTATGTTTTTTGATGCTGATGATACTGCTGAAGAAAACGGTTTTTCTGAATGTATTAATATAATCAAAAACGAAAAGCCGGATATTCTTGTTTTCGGCATGAGATTCGATTACTACAAAAATGGTAGATGCTACAGAAAAGACGAATTAGTCCCCGAACAAGAAGGCTTGCTTAATAAAAATCAAATCAAAGCCGAGTTCGAAAGCTTATACAACACAAATTCACTCACTTCAGCATGCAATAAGTTTTACAGAAAAGACCTTCTTATTGATAACAAGATTTTATTCAACAAGGATTATTTTTTAATGGAGGATTTTTTGTTTTCCTTGGAGTGCTTAAAGGTATGTCAAAATATATACTGCCTTCCAAAAGCCTTGTATTGTTACAAGCAGTCCGAAAACGAGAAGAATGCCTTTAACCGTTTAAAAAGGATTGACGATTTTTGTGAATTTACCGTACCATTCAAAGCTGCACTTGAAGCCTTAGATGCCGGTAAAGCCGCAGGCAATGTGTTCAATAACTTCTTTTTTATGCTCCTTTGCCAAAAGATGTATTATTCAACTACAAAGGAAATCAAACAGATCGCAGAAAACATAAAAGCCTGCTCTGTTTTTAATGAAATTAAGTGCGGTGAAATACCTACTGCATATCAGGGCTTTTCAAAAAATATCGTAGATGCCAGATATTTAAAAATCAGGCTATTAAACCTGAAAACTCAGACGCGCCACAAGGTGGCAGTTTTAGTAAAAAGTATAATTAACAGATAAGAGGATTTTAATGAAGCAACGAAACGTAGGAATAGATATACTTCGCGTTATCTCAATGTTTTTTATTATTGTTGGTCATATATTGGCACAAGGCGGTGGTTTAACTGCTTATCTTAATGGAGGCATGAATAATAGTTATCATTTCTTTAATATACTGTTTATTCTTGCTCTTTGTGGTGTAAACTGCTTTGCTCTTGTAAGTGGATACGTAGGCTGGCAAAATACCTTCAAGCCCGA
>JAFYNC010000044.1 GCA_017549905.1 Clostridia bacterium
AAATCAGCGCAGCCAATGGCATTAGATAAGATATAGTTTGCACAATACTTAATGTTTCTGGTGTCATAGATACCCCCGAATTAATTTATTTTCAATAAAACTATACAACAAAATAAAAAAAACTGCTAGAAGTATTTTTCTAGCAGTAATAGCAATAAGTCTTTTATTTGTTTTCTACGCCACACGGCGAACCGTCGAGGAATGTATATTGCTCATACAGTTCATCAAGTTCAATTATATCCTCTGATTCCAATTCATCGGCATTTACTGCCGTGAAAATTCTGTCTTTCTGTAAATCCATTCTTTCACCTCACTAACCTTTTCATTTATTGATAATCCGTATCAAATCGTATGTACTGGCTATTATCAACTTCAAGAGCAAGAGAACCGCAGTCCCACTGACCGCCAGCAAGAAGTGAAGAGGTACAGCCAGAGCCAACGCTGTTTTCAATTTCTTTTTCTGCTTTGCTCAGAAATCCGATTGCTGCAGAAAAATAAAACATCGCTAGATTTTTATCAAGACGTCCAAATTCATAGCGCCCTCTGGCATTGCACTTTGAAGCTTTCTTAATCAATACATTAACCATAGTTTATTCCCTCACTCAAAATATTTTTATAGCATAGTAATTAGTTAAAATCACTATGCTATTTTTCATAATTAGTTACCACGCAAAATTTCTTTTGCTCTTTCATATTCCTCTTGAGTCCATACTTTCGGTGTATAGCCCTCACCACCCTCATTCATAACGTTATTATAATTTGCAAGATATTCTTTTTTCTCTTCTGCCGTCATCAATTTTCCACGAGCTTCAATAACCTTTTCACACTCATTAATGACATACTGTGCATTTTTCTGCTCTACTTCCTGTTGTCTTGCTTCCTGCTTTGCAAAAAACTCTTTGACCTCTGGAGTCATTAACTCCTCTTTTGCTTCAGCAATTGCCGCCGCAATTTTTGCCGCGTTATCTGCCTGAAATTGCAATTTAATAACGTTGTTGTTGCTGTCTCTGACATTCAAGGTTGAGACCACTTCAGCAGGCAATTGCTGGATTACGTGCAAATAGTTGCTGTCTGTAATATAGAGGTCGCCTGAGCCTGTGTAAACCTTACCACCTGCACAGAATTCAAAGTTAACTTTGAACCATTTTTCGTGGTGCGCTGAAATTCCTTCCCAAGCGTCGCCCTCTGTGTCAAGCTCAAAAAGCTCAACAATAATGTTCAAAATAAAGCCTTTCTTCAACTCGATTGTTTTAGTTGTCTTTGTCATAACGTACCCCCTGTAGTACTTAGAATTTGTTAAGATTTTCTCTTAACCTTTACATTTATAATTATATTACTATTTCATTTTTCTGTCAATGCTTTTATGTAAAAAATTATAAAAATGCTGTTATTAAATAATAAAGGCGGTTACTACACCGCCTCATTTTGCTTATTTTTTATTCTCAGGAAGTTCTGGAGCGTCTGCGCGTCTGTTGCGCAATGCGTTTTCCATAAACTCGATTAACTGTCGCGCCGTTTTTTCTGTGCGATAACCGAAATATATTTTCTTTTCATCACTAGAAAAAATCGGTTGCCCGTTAAGATATAGGGCTTTCCCCAATTCTTGCAATCGCGCCGCCTCTTCTGGTGTTGCCTCTTTGCCATCCGCATATACTATCGGTTGTTGTTTTTCTTTTGTTTGCGCCTGTTTTGGCGGCTCTGCTTTTTTATCTTGTCGTGAGTTTTCGCGCTCAAATGCGTTCGCGTCAATGTCTTCATCAGACGTAATGCCGAGCATTGAACACAAGCAATAACGGCGCATATATGTTATAGACATACCTGCAACCTGTGCGCTATTTGCTTTCACTCCATTTATTTCTGGAAGTATTGTTGTATCTTCGATATACTGCCCTTTAGAGTTAAAAAGGCGTGTGGTCAAGGTCAATACACCACTGCAAGCGCCCACGCTCTGCATATAGCCTACACTGTGCTTGTACAAAATCGGTTTGATTGTTTTTACAATACAGTCAAGGTCTGTGTATTTATACCCGTAACCTTGAGAGCCTTTCGGGAATGTCGGCATCTCATTCTGGATTTCAACTAATGCCGACAACAATTCAGCAATATTCTCACTCTCTATCATATAGACTCCTTAGGGCTTATTTCTGCCCTTATGATTTATATTTTATCATAATTATTATTTTTTGTCAAGTTTTATAAAGCAAAAAAAATGTATCTAGCGCCAACTAGATACAGTGTAAATAGTTTTCAATTTTTGCCGCAAATGGAACGAGCAACAATGTTTCATCACGCCATTGAAACTTGAAAACCCGTTACAATAATAGGCTTATTCAGAATATCATCAATTCGAACCTTATCTCCGCTCAACGCTTTCCGTGTTACAAGTGCATCGAAATTTGGAATTTCCGACATTTTTACCCCCCTCCGAAAAAAAATTCCCCGTGTAACGTTTTACGCAGCACTACGTATAACTCGGCTCGACCCGCGAGAACCGATGTCCGCATTGACGTCCGACCGAACGCGATTCGCATTACGACAGCGAGAACCGACAAGCGACCCGCCGCCCCACCAACCGCCAGCAAGAAGCATTAAACTTGCTCCTTATACCCTCACCTATTCAAGCGAGTAATAATTCCCAACTTTCTTTACCGTCGCCCTAAAAAGCAACGGCAAATCAGATTTATCAAGAGTGTTTTTTGCTTCCTCAAGTGCATCG
>JAFYNC010000045.1 GCA_017549905.1 Clostridia bacterium
CGCATTTAAAATGAAGTTTTGGAACTGCGGCGCTGAGGGACAGGCTCTTATGGGCGGTTTAGCTTCTATCATTTGTATGATTGAGTTGGGCGAAAAACTCCCCTATCCTTTACTTATTGCAGTTATTGCGGCTTCCAGAATTCTTGCCGGTGCTTTATGGGGTGTTATACCCGCCGTATTCAAAGCAATATTTAATACAAATGAAACATTATTCACCCTTATGATGAACTATATTGCCACCCAGGTTATAGCATATTATGTTTATATTAAAGGTGGCGGTTCAAACGTAATTAACCCTGTATTAGCAGGTAATTTCCCATCTGTTGGCGGTAATGATTATTTTGTAAATATCGTTATCGTTACAGTTATGACCGTTATTATGTATATCTACCTAAAATATAGCAAACAAGGTTATGAAATATCGGTAGTTGGTGAAAGTCAAAACACTGCGAGATATATAGGCATTAATGTTAAAAAAGTTATTATTCGTACTATGGTAATTTCGGGTGCGCTTTGTGGTATAACCGGTATGCTTTTGGTTGCAGGTAAAGACCATAGCATTAACATCAATAGTGTTGGCGGTCAAGGCTTTACTGCTATACTTATCTCTTGGCTTGGTCAATTTAACCCACTCATAATGGTATTTATGACTGCTATTGTTATATTCCTTCGTTTAGGCGTTGCCAAAGTTGCTGATACTGCATTACTCAATTCATCTTTCTCTGAGATTATGGTAGGAATCGTAATTCTTATGCTTGTTGGTTGCGAATTTTTTATTCAATATTCAATTAAGTTCCGTCGTAACAAAAAGGAGGGTAACGTATGATTATTCAATTTATTTGCCGTGCTATTCTCCTTGGTATTCCGCTTCTTTACGGTTCAACAGGTGAAATTGTAACAGAAAAATCAGGTCACCTTAACCTCGGTATACCCGGAATTATGTATGTTGGTGCTATAAGCGGTGTTGTTGGTTCATTCCTTTATGAAAATGCTTGTGGCAATGATATTGCCAATATGAACCCTGCTCTTGCTATACTAATTCCTCTTCTTTGCGCTATCGCAGGCGCTACTATTATGGGGCTTATTTACAGTTTCCTCACCGTTACACTTCATGCTAATCAAAACGTAACAGGTTTAGCGCTTACAACAATGGGTATTGGTATGGGTAACTTCTTGGGCGCATCTCTAATCAATATCACCAAGAGTGAACTTCCCTCTATCGCACTCACAAAAACAAGTTCTTTCTTTACAATAAAACTTCCGTTTGCTGATAGTTTGGGTTGGTTTGGAAAATTATTCTTATCGCACGATTTTCTAACATATATCGCACTTATCATAGCAATATCAACCACCTATATCCTCAATCGCACAAGAATTGGTCTTAATTTGCGTTCGGTTGGCGAAAACCCCGCTACTGCTGATGCTGCAGGTATTAATGTTACGAAATACAGATATGTTTCCACCTGTATAGGAAGCGCTATCGCAGGTCTCGGCGGTCTTCAGTATGTTATGGCATACGCTAACGGTGTTTGGTCAAACAACGCTTTTGGTGACCGCGGTTGGATGGCTATTGCATTAGTTATTTTCGCATTGTGGAAACCCTCAATGGCTATCGTTGGTTCTTTCCTTTTCGGTGCGCTTTGTAATGCTAACAACTACATTCAAGGCCTTGGAACAGAAACTCAAGAACTTTTCAAAATGTTACCTTATATTGTAACTATTATAGTTTTAATTATTACAAGTATGCGTAAAAAACGTGAGCATCAACCCCCTGCTTCTTTAGGTCTTAATTATTTCCGCGAGGAAAGATAATCTAAAAACATTAAAATACTTGAAATTGGTTTTTTAACCGATGAATTTTCTCTTGAAACGGAGCAGAAATAATGAGTTTTAAAATAATAGCCGATTCTTCAAGCAATTTGCGCACAGGTGAAATAGAAAATTTCGCTTCTGTTCCGCTTAAAATTATATTGGGGAATACCGAATACACAGATAATGAAGCGCTTGATGTTAAGGCACTTGTGGAAGCAATGTCAACAAGCAAAGAAAAATGCTCTACATCTTGTCCTAATGTGTTTGATTGGAATGAGGGCTTTGGAGGAGCAAATGAAATCTTTGTTGTTACTATAACAAGCTCGCTTTCGGGCTGCTATTCCTCAGCCGTAAGAGCCAAAGAGGATTATATTAAAGAAAATCCTAACGCTAAAATCTGCATCATTGACTCGCTTTCCACAGGTCCTGAAATGGAACTTATAATTGAAAAACTTATGGCTCTTAGAGAAAGTGGCGCTACATTTGAAGAAGCAGAAGCGCAAATTTTTGAATATATGAAAAAAACCAGACTTTTGGTAACTCTTGAATCGCTTAAAAATCTTGCCAAAAACGGCAGAGTAAGCACTACTGTTGCCAAAATAGCAGGTGTTTTGGGAATACGTGTTATAGGCACCGCTTCAGCGGACGGTTATTTAGAACCCATTCATAAAACACGCGGTGAATGAAAAACTTTAGAAACCTTAAAGGAAGAAATATTAAAATTGGGCTTTAAGGGCGGCAAACTTCGTATTTCACACTGCGAAAACTCAAATGCGGCAGAAACCTTTAAAAATATGGTTCTTTCTGTTTTTCCAAAAAGCAATATAAAAATCAGACACTGCACAGGTCTTTGCAGCTTTTACGCAGAGCGCGGCGGTATGATTTTGGGGTTTGAAATTTAAAATTAAAGCAGACATTCCTAAGAATGTCTGCTTTTTTATATCCCTAATAACTTTTTAGCGTTGCGTGATGTGATTTTTTCCATATCAGTGTCGCTAAGCCCTAAATTATTAAGAAGTCTTAATTCCATTTGGGGTGTATGCCAAGGGGTGTCTGTCCCAAAAAGCATTTTATCGGGTGTATGCTTTTCTAATATTTTAAGCGCATAATAGCGTGGCATCATTGAGTAACCGAAAGATGTATCAAAATAAATATTTTTGCCGCATAAATGCTCTAAAACACCCTCGTTACAGTTAATTCCGCCCCAATGCGCCGCTACAACCGGTGACTCGAACCAATTAAGCGCCCTTGCTATTCTTTCAGGGGTTGCGCAGTAAGGCGGGGCGAATCCGTAATCCATACCCGCATGAAAAACTGTTATAAGCCCTAAATCAGATATCTTTTTATAAAGCGGTTTCATTTTTTCGTCATCTACAAAAAAGCCTTGATAATCGGGATGAAGCTTTACACCTTTTAGTCCCATCTCTTTAATTTTTTCGAGTTGTTCTTCAAAGTCCTTTGCAAAAGGAAAAACCGAGCCAAAAGAAAATATATCCTTTTTATTATCTATTGTTTTCGCAAATTCATTAACATTTTGCTGTTGTTGCTCATTAGTGGCAATACTGAGAACCACCGAAATATCTACGCCATATTTTTGCATAGAATCTTTGAGCCCCTGTAAAGTGCCGTTGGTGCTATGCTCTAACCCACCCGAAAGAAAAGAAAGTTTTTCTATCGCTCTTTCTGCAATTCTATCGGGAAAACAATGCGTATGAAAATCTATAATCATATTATACCGCCTTTGTTTTAAGAAGTTAAATTGGCTATAATCGGCACTATATAAATTGCCATCATAAACACTACAAAAACTAATAGGAACATTCCGAAAACAGAATTTTGAAGAACCTTCTTCAAACATTCTATTTTGCGGTTAAACAAACTAAAAGCTACCAAAAGGACTATTCCTACTAAGCTTAACACCAAACCTAATTTAAATTTGGGAGGTGTGAAACTTATATTAAGCTCTCCCCCATTATTAACATTAATGGCAGTAAAGCCTGTAAGACATCTTCTATAATCTATTTTTTTGCCGTCAAGTGTTATTTTATACCCCTCATTATAAGGCAAAGATATAAACATCTCACCCGAATAATCAGCCAGTATTAAAGTTTTTATGCTATTGCCGTTTATTTCAGTTTTAAGATTATTATAATTCTCTGCAACCGCCTTTATTTCGTCCACCATAAACCCAAAAACTCCGAAAGAATAACAGGAAACACTCTTGTTAAGTTGCAGCAACACCGTAACCGACTCATCCTCAAATGTTCCAAGTTCCAACATCCCGTTATTATTCTGAGCAGGATAAGACTGAGCAACCGCAATACCGTTTACATATACCGAAAAGCTTTTATTAATCGGCTCTTCAAGTCGATTTGAGCCACCGTTAAAACAATCGAAATATAAGGTTTGTTCGCCGTTCACAAAAATATCATATACAATGCTGTTATTACTGCTAAGCTCTGTTAAAATATGCTGCGAGTCTGTCTTTTTATAATCACAGCCCTTAATATTAGTAATATCATAGCTTATAACGGGAATTTCCTTTAATGAAAACATACTGCCAAAAATTTTACCTATGGCTACTGCGCGGTCGGTTTTTTCTATCTCTTCCGGCAACTCATAATCAGATGGTATAAATAATCCCAAAGATGCGGGAGTTTTTTCTATGCCGTAGCCTACTGCCTCTTGGTCTATTCTGTATTTTACCGCCATTAAAGCGTCGCTTATAATATTACCGTTCCAGTTGCCGATTTCCATCCAATAACCGCTATAACCAAGGTCTTTTACCGCATTCATATAATTGCTGTCGGTAAGTGATGTGTAGTGCCCAAGGCTATTATACCCTATAGCGCCTGTCATATTAGCGTCAATAAGCTTTTCATACATATTAACCCTATAAAATTCATCGTCCTCTATTTTGTCTTCAAGCTCACAAAATGCGGTGTAATTTTCCATATTAAGACTGTTTTTAGCGGGCGAAACATAAATCATCAGCGAAGCATAAGCTTCATAGAACACCGATATAGCAAGAATAACCGCCAACACTTTTTTTGATATTAATCCCTTTTTAAAGGCTACAACCGCAATAATCGCGCAAAACAAAAGCATAAGGAATATAACCAATATTCCTCTATATGACTCTCTCGAGCCCCAAAGTGTCTGAGCATACTTAGAAATAGTCGATATGTTTTCTTTTACATAAGCTAAAACAAAGCCACCTGTAAGCAAACCGAATATTATTGAGGCTACAGCGAAACTAAACTTTCCTTTACCTACATTTTTAATATCGCACAAGCCCTCTGCACAAACAATAAAGCCTAAAAATATTGTAATAAAACCATATCTTACAGGAAAGGACATATAATTTCCTGTGTGCCACATACGATTTACAGGCTCAATAAAAACAGGTAGACACATTGCAAAAAGCAAGGCTACGTTCATTTTAATTTCTCTGCTTTTATTTTCAAGAGTGGGCAAAAGAACTAAAAGAACCGCAAAGATAAGGCTTGAAGAAAGCAATATTGGAACACAAGTTTCAGTGGCAGTAAAAAAGTCACACTGTATTAGCCCCTCTAAAACATTACTCTTTCTGCCCGATGATGTATACTGCACAAAGCTTGGCAACCAAACCACCGCGCTTATACAAAGGGATATTATTACAGATACTGCAAGTCTTACAAAAACCAAAATATCTTTCGCGCTATAATAAACCGCATAAATGCCGAAATATAAAATTAAAAACAAAAATACCATATAACTGATATAAAAATTCACTATTACTATAGCGCTTAGCGAAAATATTAACAGCCAAGGTTTACCCTTTTCGCAAAGTGAGTGTATTCCAAGCATTAAAACAGGAAAAAGATACATTATATCAAGCCATATAATATTCTGATAAAACATCATTGAATATCCGCAAAATGCAAAGCTTACA
>JAFYNC010000046.1 GCA_017549905.1 Clostridia bacterium
AGGAAATGGATGCTATGATGTATAAGATTGAGGGCGAAGACCTCTATCTCATCGGTACCTCTGAACACTCAATGATAGGTAAATTTATTGATACTATCACCCCTGAGGAGCAGTTACCGCTCACCCTTACAAGCTATTCACCCTGCTTTAGAAAAGAAAAAGGCGCACACGGCATTGAGGAACGCGGAATTTACCGTATACACCAGTTTGAGAAACAGGAAATGATAGTTATTTGTAAGCCCGAGGAAAGTATGGAGTGGTTCAACAAAATGTGGAGCTATTCTGTTGAACTTTTCAGAAGTATGGATATTCCTGTAAGAACTCTTGAATGTTGTACAGGCGACCTCGCTGACCTAAAGGTTAAGTCTTATGATATTGAGGCTTGGAGTCCTAAACAGCAAAAATATTTTGAGGTTTGCTCTTGTTCAAATCTTGGCGATGCGCAGGCAAGAAGACTCGGCATTAAGGTTAAGGGTGAGGACGGAAAGAAATACCTCGCACACACACTTAATAACACAGTTGTGGCGCCTCCAAGAATGTTAATTGCTTTTCTTGAAAACAACCTTTCGTTTGATGGTGAGAAATATACAATTTCAATCCCCGAAGCTTTACGTCCTTATATGGGTGGCAAAAGCATTATTGAAGGTAAATAATTAAACTAAAAGCCTGATGGATTTTATTCCATCAGGCTTTTTTTATTCTTCCTCTTGTTCTGCTAAAAGCTTTAACTTTTCAACACAAGAATTACAAACAGAATGACCGCAGTAATCTACACCCGCTTCAACAGAATCGCAAAATACACAGGTTGGTTGGTATTTTTTTAAAATTATCCTGTCACCATCCATAAATATTTCAAAGCTATCCTTATCATTCTTTACATTTAATTGTGCGCGTATCTCTTTTGGGATAACAATTCTTCCCATTCTGTCTACAGGTCTGACAATTCCTGTTGATTTCATATCAGTACCTCCTAATAAAATATAGGTATATTCTAACATACTACAACATAATTGTCAATATTTACCATATTATCCCATCAAGACCGCTTGTTTTTAATATTTTATTGGTTTTTGAAAAATGTTTGCAACCCAAAAATCCTCGACTTGCAGATAGCGGACTCGGGTGCACGCTTAACAACTTTTGGTGCAGCGGATTTGTTATCAGCTCTCCCTTTTTTTGAGCATAAGCACCCCAAAGCAAGAAAACAACAGGTGTTTCCTTTTTATTTAATTCTTCTATCACGCGGTCGGTAAAGGTTTCCCAACCCATACCTTTGTGGCTTGTGGGTTCACTTTCTCTAACCGTCAGCACCGCATTAAGAAGTAAAACGCCTTGTTTGGCCCATTTTTCAAGATTTCCGTTAGTATCAATAGGTCTGCCAATATCCGAGTTTAACTCTTTAAAAATATTTTTAAGCGAGGGAGGGGGAGTAACACCTTCTTTAACCGAAAAGCACAACCCATGAGCCTGTCCCACACCGTGATAAGGGTCTTGACCTATAATTACAACCTTTGTATCCTCAAACGAACAAAGCTTTAATGCATTAAAAATATCATTCATATCGGGATATACCGTTTTTGTAGCATACTCTTGCTTTAAGAATGAACGAAGCGCTTTATAATACGGCTTTTCCCATTCATCTTTAAGAATAATATCCCAATCGTTGCCTAAATTAACCATTCGCGTCATTCCTCATTAGCCAAAGCATTTAAACTTGAACCGGATTTTGAAACAAGTATTTTTCGCTGTGGCTATCCTAAAATCACAATACCTGCAATAACAAGCGCTATAACAGCATAATGCTTCCAAGACATTTTTTCTTTAAGGAAAATTCTGCTCCAAAGCACTGAAATTGCACAGTATGCAGAAATAATAACCATACCGGCAGAGAAATCGCTGAACATAACTGTCATATAGAAAATTTGACCTATTGTTTCGCAAATACCGCCAAACATTAATTCGCGGTTTCCTTTAAATACAACATCTTTTTTAACAAATTTAAGCCAAATAAATGCAAATACGGCTAAAATGAAAAATGTTAATTCAAATGCAGAGTTGGCAGCATAATCGCTTAACTCTATACCGGTTTTCTCAATGAAAGAATCAGAGAAAAGATATTCGTCACCAACTGTGCCCAATGCATCAATTACAAGATAAGATAGCGGCAACAAGAAAGCAAGAATGCTCTTTGTGTATTTGCGATTTGCCATTTCTTGTCTGGCTTGTTTTACCTCATCGTCCTCTTTTTGCTCAACAAAACCTAATGCTATAATACCAACAGTAATCATAACAATACCGATAATGGTAGTTGTTGTAATATCATCTTTAGAGAAAATTCCAAAAATTACGCATAAAAGGAATGCTAAAGCACCTGAAGAATTACAAATTGGTGAAGAAATAGAAAGTTCAATATAACGAAGACCGATATATCCTATAACCATTGCAAATATGTAAACTGCGGCAATCGGAAGGTAATATACAAAGTCCATTATCTTAAAATCAGTGTAGAAAAGACTTGCAACCACCTTAGTAACGCCGTCAACACCAACGGTGCTATCAATTATCGCGCCGCCTATAAGGGTAATGAAAAAGTGAATACCCATCATCAACCCAACTGCGAAAACAACCTTCCAATGACTGTTTTTGTCCTTTTCGCGAGTTCCCATTTTAGAGAACAGGTCAGAACCGCTCCAACAAAGCAAAGCGGCAATAGATAGAAAATAATATAACATTTCTTTACTCCTTTATTTTAAAATTCAAAACAAAGAGAGTTTTGGCGGAGGTCTGCGCCTAAAATGTCTGCACGAATATATTTTTTTTAATCTTTTGGTCATAAATTATTGCTCTGCTAATTTCTTTGCAAATTCTTGCAATTCTTTATCGCTATAAAACTCTATTGTCAGCGTTCCTTTGCCTTTTGATGTCGGTTTTATGTAAACCTTTCTACCGATTTCATTCTTGAGCGACAATTCAAC
>JAFYNC010000047.1 GCA_017549905.1 Clostridia bacterium
CTCCCTCTCTTTTAACAGAACAGTCACTAATACATCTCACAGTGTCTTCAACAGTTCTGCCTGAAGAGGAAAATGCATAAAAATCGTGCTCGCCAATAATTTCTTTGCAGAATGAATTCATCTTATCAATATCAAGTGGGCGTTCTATTCTCCAAGAATAACGTTCTAAAAAAGCATCCTTAACACTGCTGTTAAATATTCTGTAATTATAGGTTTTACCCTTTGCATTGTACCTCGCATGAAAATCATTCGCCACATCAGTACAGTCTGTCACGGCAATATCTTTGGGTAAAAAAGTGTTAAGTCCCCTTAAAAAAGCGGTGTGCGGAATATTTTCGTCGCAATCTATATGACAACAAAACTCCTTAGCATGAACACCCGCATCGGTTCTGCTGCAACCTGTAACCGCCACCTGTTTTCCCAAAAGTTTTTTTATGCCCTCTTGTAAAACCTCTTGAACTGTAACGGCATTAGGCTGAACCTGCCAACCGTGGTAATCGGTGCCGTCATAGCTGAGTTTTAACAATATTCTTTTCATACGGCACCCCTTTTCTTAAAATAGAATGTTTAAAACAATAACCACAGCACACATTAAAACAGCAACTGAGGATAAATAGAAGTCTGTGATTTTCATTTTCATTTGCTTCATTCGAGTTTTTCCCTCGCCGCCGTTATAACAGCGACATTCCATTGCCTCTGCAAGTTCATAAGCACGTCTTACAGACGAAATAAGCAAAGGAATTAAAATAGGAATAAGAGCCTTCACCCTATCCACAAGACCGCCGCTTTCAAGGTCGGCGCCCCTTGCCTTTTGGGCATTCATTATTTTCTCTGCTTCCTCAATTAGTGTAGGAATAAATCTTAAAGCTATTGTCATCATCATAGCAAGTGTATGAACTGCAGACTTAAGTCCCACAAACCTTAGTGGTGACAAAAGACTTTCAATAGCATCGGTTAAATCATTCGGTGTTGTGGTGTATGTCAGCGCCGAGCTAATAAAAATAAGAAGCAAAATTCTAAGCGCCATAAACACCGCTTTGTATATACCCTGTGTATTAATTTCAATTATCCAAAAAGATAAAAGCACTTTTCCGCCGTCACCATAAAAAACGTTGATAACAGCAGTAAAAATAAGCACAGGCAAAATTGCTTTCATATTTTTTAGATACATTTTAAGAGGCACTTTAGAAGCCAAAACCACCAAAAACACGCTTAATGCCGAAAAAATCAAAGCAAAAAAGTTTTGAGATACAAATATAAACACTATAAAAAGTATCATTAAAACAATCTTAACGCGTGGGTCTAACTTGTGGATTACCGATTTTGAATCGTAATACTGACCGAAGGTTATATCTTTAAGCATTTTTATTACCTTCTTTCAGTTTTTTAAATTCATCTATAGCATTTTCCACTGTGAAAATTTCGGTTTTTATATCTACGCCTAATTCTTTAAGCTGCAAAAATACCTTTGTTACAATAGGCACATTAAGACCTATATTTCTCAAACCCTCAACATCCGAGAAAACATCATAAACACTGCCGAATTTATAAATTTCGCCCTTGTTCATAACAAGAATTTTATCGGCAAGTAATGCCATATCTTCCATTGAATGAGAAATTATGATTACCGTAGCGCCTGTGGCAATTCGGTAATCCTTAATAATTTTCATTACATCCTCTCTGCCCTTAGGGTCAAGACCCGCGGTTGGCTCATCAAAAATTATAACCTGCGGTTTCATTGCCATAACACCAGCTATTGCAACACGTCTTTTTTCACCGCCCGAAAGGTCAAACGGGGATTTTTCATAATATTCAGGTTTTACACCTACTAATTCACATATTTCGGTTACGGTTTTTTCAAGTTCTTCACCACAAAGCCCCATATTTTTAGGGCCGAATGAAATATCTGCAAAAACTGTTTCCTCAAAAAGTTGATATTCGGGATACTGAAAAACAAGACCTACCTTAGAACGAATTTTTCTAATATCCTTAGGATTTGCCCAAATATCTTCATCGCAAAATAAAACCATACCGTCGGTCGGCTTTAAAAGACCGTTTAAATGCTGAACAAGGGTTGATTTTCCCGAGCCTGTATGCCCAATAATACCTATTATCTCGCCCTGTTCAACACTAAAGCTCACGTTACTTACAGCGTCATTTATAAAAGGTGAACTGCCGCCATAGGTGTGGGTTAAATTTTTTACCTCTAAAATGCCCAAATTAAAATTCCTCCAAAGCTCTTTTTATTTCAAGAGCCGTATCCTCAACAGAAATCTTATTAGTATTAACCGAAAAGCCGTTTTTTGAAAGCTCATATAAAAGTTCTGTGGTTTGAGGTACATCAAGTCCCACAGTTTTAAGCTTTTCTACATTCTTAAATATTTCCGAAGGCGTGCCATCATCAATAATACTGCCGTTATTCATAACTATAACACGGTCAGCCTTTTCGGCTTCTTCCATATAGTGAGTTATAAGCACTACAGTAATACCCTTTTCGCGATTAAGCTTTAAGAGTGTATTTATAATTTCTGCTCTGCCCTTAGGGTCAAGCATTGCGGTAGGCTCATCAAGCACTAAGCACTCAGGCTCCATAGCAATAATTCCTGCTATAGCTACCCTCTGTTTCTGACCGCCCGACAGTCTATGAGGTGTTGAATCTTTAAACTCATACATACCAACGGCCTTCAAAGCCTCGTCTACCCTAACTCTTATTTCTCGGGGCGCAAGTCCTAAATTTTCAGGTCCAAAAGCAACATCTTCTTCCACAATAGAAGCCACAAGCTGATTATCGGGGTTTTGAAAAACCATACCCACCTTACGCTTAACCTCTATTTCGGTTTCTTCGTTTTTGGTGTTAATTCCATCAACAAAAACATCGCCAAATGTAGCCTTATTAAGTCCGTTTAAAAGCTTTGCAAGGGTAGATTTACCCGAGCCGTTATGACCTAAAATCACTGTGAAGCTTCCGCGCTCAATACAAAGGCTTAAATCCTTAACAGCTATATGTGTGGTTTCTTCCTCTGTATATTCATAGGTTACATTCTTAACTTCAATTATCTTATCCATTATCATCTTTTCCAAACAGTTGTATTTCCACAAGGCATACTTATTCCCTTGTCGGTAACATATAATCCTATTTCATCGGTGAAAACTTCACCCTTTTTATCACCTACAACATAATTTTTAACCATATAGTTCAAAATTGTCGGCGAAAGACCGCCTGTGTAGGAATTAAGAAAAAAGAAAA
>JAFYNC010000048.1 GCA_017549905.1 Clostridia bacterium
ATGAAATATTTAGTTTTACTTTGTGACGGTATGGCAGATACCCACAACGATAACATCTTAAACGGCAAAACCCCTATGGAGCTAAGCTGTAAGCCTTATATTGACAAATTAGCAAAAAATGCTGAGGTTGGTATGTGCAAAACCGTTGCCGACGGCTTAAAACCCGGAAGTGACGTTGCAAACCTTTCGGTTATGGGCTATGATCCGCTTGTTTGCTATACAGGACGTTCACCGTTAGAGGCGGCTTCAATCGGCGTTGACCTTAAAGATACCGACGTTGCTTTAAGATGCAATATTGTAACCTTATCGGATGAAGAAAATTACGCTGATAAAACAATGGTTGACTATTGTGCGGGTGATATTTCCACCGAAGAGGCGCACGAAATTATAAAAACCATTGATGAAAAATTAGGTAATGAGATTTATAAATTCTATGGCGGCGTTAGCTATAGACATTGCCTTGTTGTAGATGGCGGAACAACCAACTTGGGCGAAATGACTCCTCCTCACGATATAAGCGGAAGAGTTGTTGGCAAATATCTAAGCAACAGTGAAAACGCAAAACCTCTTATCGATCTTATGATTAAGAGTTATGATATTTTAAAGGACCACCCTGTAAACCTAAAGCGTAGAGCCAAGGGTGAAAACGAAGCAAACTCTATTTGGCTTTGGGGTGAAGGCAGAAAACCAATGCTTCAAAATTTCAAAGAGAAAAACGGTGTTAGCGCCGCTATTGTAAGTGCGGTTGACCTTCTTAAAGGCATTGGTATATGCGCAGGTGCTGATACTCCCGAAGTAGCGGGAGCTACAGGCTATCTTGATACCGATTTTGAAGCTAAAACCCTTGCCGGCATAGAGGCATTTAAAAACGGAACAGATTTGGTATATCTTCACTTTGAAGCTCCCGATGAATGCGGACACAGAGGCGAAAGTGAAAATAAAATCAAAGCTATTGAGGAAATAGACCGCCGTTCTCTTAAAATTATGCTCGAATATCTCGAAAACTGCGGCGAAGATTACCGAATTTTAATAATGCCTGACCACCCAACTCCGCTTGAAACCAAGACACATTCAAACGCGCCTGTTCCTTATCTTATATATGACAGCAGCGAGAAAAAATCGGGTGTAGAAAGCTTTACCGAACAGGCGGCTCAAAGTACCGGCAACTATGTTGAGCACGGCCCCGACATAATGGAAAAATTACTCAAAAAAATGTAGTTATGTAAACTTGGACAACCTTAAAAGTTATCCACATTATCAACGGGTTTATCCACCGTTTTCAAGGGTTGTCCCTTTGAATTACGTGGTTTTCTCTGAAATATTAGTGGATAACTATGTTGATAAGTTGGATAAATGGGCATTATCGTATTTTAACATAAACAAATTATGTAAATTATTTCGACAGTTTTCGACCTTGAAAAATTTTGTAAAATGTCAACAAATTTGCATAATAAAACTATTAAATTTCCTCTCTTTGAAAGGCAAAAAAATGAAACGAACAAAATTAATTGACAGAAGGCTTCCTGACTACACGAGGGGCGAAGAAATTTTTAATATGGTTTCGCATATCGTAGGAGGCGGACTTGGGGTTATAATTTTTGCGTTGTGTGTAATAAAATCTTTCTTGAATCACGACGCTTACCAGATTGTAGGCTCGTTTATTTACGGCGCATCTATGGTGATTTTATACACCGTTTCAAGCGTTTATCACGGTCTTAAATCAGAAATGGCAAAAAAGGTAATGCAGGTTATCGACCACTGCTCAGTGTTTATTCTGATATCGGGCACATACACACCGATAGCCCTTGTTTCTTTAAGAGAGCATAGCGCTTTTCTCGGTTGGGGTGTTTTTGGTGTTGTGTGGGCAGTATCCGCCTTAGGAATTACCCTGAATGCTATTGACCTTAAAAAATATAACCTTTTTTCAATCATTTGCTATTTAGCTCAAGGCTGGTGCATAATTTTAACAGGAAAAACAGCCATAGAAGCCATTGGTATAAACGGCTTTTTATGGCTGCTTGCAGGCGGAATTTCATATACCATTGGCGCGGCGCTTTACAGCATAGCGGGTAAAAAAACCGTTCGGTATATGCATTCGATATTCCATATTTTTGTGGTTATAGGCTCATTTTTGCATTTTGTTGCAATTATTTTTTATGTTCTTATTTAACTATCTTTTTAACTTGCGGCAAATTGAAAACAATAGCCGCGCCCACAACAGTCATAACAAGCTCGGGCAACATATAAGAACCATTATAGCAAAGCGAATAGAACCATACATCTTCCCATTCGCACCAGATATCAAAGATAATTGCACCTGATAAAAGGTGACATAAAAATCTGATAACCAACACAAGCGCCGTACCCATTACTATGTGTACGGTGTTTTTGTTTCCCGTAACTCTTGCAAGTCCCAAAACGGTGAAGGGCAAAATATAATCAAGCAAAATTGTGCCTATGAGAGCAGTGGAAGTCAGCCCCCAACTGAATACTCCGTCAACCGCAATGCCGTGTCCCAACTGAACAAGACTATAACAAAAAGCAGAGCCGACTCCCCATTTGAGTCCTAACATCTCTGATATCATTATAATAGGAAGCATCGAAAAAAGGGTGACACTTCCACCCAACGGCAGATGGTAGACTTTTAACATACTGAGTGCAGTTGAGAGCGCCACAAATATAGCGCTTAATGTTAAATTGCGAATTTGTTTTTTGTTTGTCATAGTTTTTCTCCTTCAACTTTAATTTTGCAATTCCCCTCGGGTTTCTGTCTCCGGAAAACAGAAAAGCCACAGGCAATTTACCTGTGGCAATACTTAAATCGTATTTCCCTACGGCGGCATTATCCGCATCAGGTTAAAGGTCGAAGTCATAGCAAAAACGGACTTCCTCTCAGCCTGAGTTTCATCAAGCTCCCTATTGCAAACAAATTATAACACTGCGCGCAATATCTGTCAAGAAAGATTTTTCTACTTTTTATTGAAATGACGTTTTGAAAGATATATAATAAGTCAAAAGGAGAACTGCTATGAATGTTTGTTTTTATACCCTTGGTTGCAAGGTTAATCAATATGAAACACAAAGTATGCGCGAGGAATTCGAGAGAAACGGCTTTACCGCAGTGAGTGACAGTATTGCTGATATAGTAGTAATTAACTCTTGCACTGTTACTGCCGAAAGCGACCGAAAAACACGTCAGCTCTTACATAGAATAAGAAGACAAAATCCCAACGCCGTTATTGTGCTTACGGGCTGTATGGCGCAGACCTTTTCGGGTGATAAGTCAGAGCTTACAGATGCGGATATTGTAGTTGGCAACCGCGATACAAGTAAAATTTTAAAACTCACACAAGAGTTTATAAAAGATAAAAAAACAATATTCGATATTTGTCCCCATGAGAGAAACGAACTTTTTAACACACCCGAAATTTCCGATTTTGCAGAGCGCACACGCGCATATATGAAAATTGAGGACGGTTGCGACAGATATTGCAGTTACTGTATTATTCCTTATGCGAGAGGCTTTGTGCGTTCAAGACCTTGCGAGGACATTAAAAAAGAAGCCGAGGTTTTAGCCTCAAAGGGTTTTCGCGAAATTGTGCTTGTTGGAATTAACCTTTCGGCTTACGGAAAAGGTGAAAACATTAACCTTTGCGATGCAGTGGACGCTGTTTGCGAGGCAGATGGTATAGAGCGGGTACGCTTAGGTTCGCTTGAACCCGATCATATAAGCGACGGTATGCTTAACCGCTTTAAAAATCAACCTAAATTTTGTCCCCAATTCCATTTGTCATTGCAGTCGGGCTGTGATGCCACGCTCAAACGTATGAACAGACATTATGATACTGCTTTTTATGCCGATTTAGTAAAAAGAATAAGACAGATGTTCCCCGATGCTACTATCACAACCGACATTATGGTAGGCTTTGCAGGTGAAACCGAAGAGGAATTTTTGCAAAGCGTGGAATTTTTAAGGAAAATAGAGTTTGCAAAGGCGCACGTTTTTGCATATTCAAGAAGAAAAGGCACCGTTGCCGACCGTTTGCCAAACCAGATAACAAGAGCGGAAAAATCGCGCAGAAGCCGCATTATGATTGAGGCGGCAAGTAGGTGTGAAGAAGAAATCTTATGCCAACAAATCGGCAAAACCTTAGAAGTTTTATTTGAAACCACTGAAGACGGAAAAGCCTTTGGATATACCAAAAATTATTTAAGAGTTGCGGTTAAAACTGATAAGATACTTGACGGCGAAACCGCAAATGTGAAGATTTTATCAGTAGAAAAGGATTATTGCGTGGGAGAGCTTTAATTTTATGAAAGACATAAATTTGGGAGAAATATTATCCCCCGTTGGAAACCGCGAAATGCTTTATGCCGCTGTGCGAAGCGGTGCTGATGCGGTTTACCTCGGCGCTAAGGATTTTTCGGCAAGAAGAAATGCCGAAAATTTCGGTTTGCAAGAACTAAAAGAGGCTATAAAATACTGCCATATCAGAGGGGTGAGAGTATATCTTACCCTTAATATTCTTATTAAGGATTCTGAACTTGAAAACGCCTTTACACTTGCTAAAAACGCTTATAATATGGGTATTGACGGAATAATAATTCAAGACTTGGGACTTGCCCGTATTCTTCACCGCGAAATCCCCAATTTAAAGCTTCATGCATCTACTCAAATGTCGGTGCACTCTCCCTCTGCCTTATATGCTTTAAAGGAACTTGGTTTTTGCCAGGTTGTTGCGGCAAGAGAAATGTCAAAACAAGAGCTTACCGCTCTTTGCAAAACCGCAAAAGAGCTTGGTATTACTGTTGAGGTGTTTGTCCACGGCGCGCTTTGTATGTGCGTTTCGGGACAATGTCTGCTTTCTGCATTTTTAGGCTCAAGAAGCGGAAACCGCGGACTTTGCGCAGGTCCTTGCCGACTACCTTTTAAAGCCAAAAACGGCACAGGATATGACCTGAGCCTTAAGGATTTATCCTTACTCGATTATATAAAAGAGTTATATGATATGGGTGTTCGTTCCTTTAAAATTGAGGGCAGAATGAAACGTCCCGAATATGTTGCCGCCGCTACTGCCGCCGCGCGACAGGCTTTGGATAAAGGAATTGTTGAAGCAGAGCTTTCCGATACCCTTAAAAATGTTTTCTCACGTCAAGGCTTTACCGACGGCTATTATAAAAACGCTTTAGGCAAAGAAATGTTTGGAATAAGAACAAAGGAAGATGTTGTTTCTGCCGATAAAGCATTTCCTTTGCTACACGAGATTTACCGCAAAGAACGGCAAAACGTAAAAATAGGTTTAGAGCTAAAAATAGAAGAGAGCAAACCTATTTCGCTATCTCTTTTTGATGGTGAAAATACCGTTTGCGCGACAGGTGACATTCCTCAAAAAGCACAAAATAAACCGCTTACAGCCGAAGATGCGCTTAAAAGTATTTCAAAATTCGGCTCTACCCCTTATATAGATGAGGGCGGCACCGCTAAGGTTGATGAGGGACTTTTTGTGCCCAAAAGCGAGCTTAATGAACTACGGCGAAAAGCTGCCGAATTATTAGATATAAAACGTGCCGAAATTAAAA
>JAFYNC010000049.1 GCA_017549905.1 Clostridia bacterium
GACGGAAAAATTCTTTGTGAAAATGTTAAAGGTGTAATTTTTGCTGCTGCTCAGAATGAGGGGGCAAGACCTATTCTTACCGGTCTTAACTTTAATTTTTCTGACGGTGTAATGAGGTTGGTTGCAATTGACGGTTACAGACTTGCTATCAGAAAACAAAAAGTTAATTTAAACAGAGAAATTTCTTTTACAGCAACAAGCAAATCAATAGCAGAAGTTATAAAACTTATTGATGAAGAAACAGAAAATGTTGAAATTAATGTTGGTGAAAGATTATTAAGTTTTAATATTAACGGATATACCTTTATTTCACGTTTAATTGAGGGTGAATTTGTTAATTTTGAAAAAACTTTACCTTGTGAAATTAAACAGAGAGTTGTTTTAAATACAAGAGAATTAATTGACACAATAGAACGTGTATCACTTCTTATAAGTGAATCTTTTTCTACACCTGTTAGATGTTATTTTAATGAATTAAATGTTGTTTTCACATGTGCTACCTCAATGGGACGCGCTACTGAAACATTTAATATTGAATTAGAGGGCGAAAATTTTGAAATTGGTCTTAATTCAAGATACCTTTTAGATGCTCTTAAGGCTTGTGAAACCGAAAAAATAAGAATATTATTCAACGGTCCTAACACAGGTGTGTTGATAGAGCCTTGCGATAGTGACGAATTTAAATATATGATAATGCCTATGAGGTTAAAATAATGAATTTTGAAAAAATTTCTATTAAAGAAGATTTTATAAAACTTGATTCTGCTTTAAAACTTGCAAATTTATGTGTAACAGGCGGTCACGCAAAAATAGTTATTCAAAATGGTGAAGTTAAAGTTAACGGTGAAGTTTGCACTATGAGAGGAAAAAAACTTTTCAAGGGTGACAAGGTAGAATTTGAAGAAAACGGATTTATTATAGTATGATAATAAATAATTATATTCTTGAAAATTTCAGGAATATTGAAAATTGCGAAATAGAGCCTTGCGATAATATGAATGTTATTTGCGGAGAAAATGCGCAAGGTAAAACAAATTTAATTGAGGGTATTTGGCTTTTTACAGGAGCTAAAAGTTTTAGAGGTTCAAAAGACCGCGAATTTATTAATTTTAATAAAGAGAGTTGTCTATTAGAAACAAACTTTAAAAGTGAAGGTATAGAAAAGCAGGCAAAAATTATAATTTCTGAAAAAAAAGAACTTTTTTTAAATGGAAAAAAGATTAAAAAAAGCAGTGATTTCGCAGGAAATATTAATGCTATTGTTTTTTCACCTATTGATTTACGCCTTGTAACAGACGGACCAAGTGTTAGAAGAAGATTTTTAGATATAGCAATAGGTCAGCTTTATCCTTCATATATTGAAATACTTAAAAATTATTTAAGAGCTGTTTCGCAAAGAAATAATATTATAAAAGAATTAAAATATGATTCTACCGTTAGTGTAATGCTTGATGTTTTTGAAAACGAAATAGTAGCTAACGGAATAAGAATTATAGAATTGAGAAAAAGATATATTGAAAAGTTAGAAGAATTTTTACCATTAATTTATAGTGGAATTTCTTCCGGAAAAGAAAAATTAGAAATTAAATACATACACGAGAATAAAGATGATTTAAAAGAAAAATTAATTTTTTCCCGAAAAGAAGATATGTTTTCTGCTGTAACATCTATAGGTCCTCACAGAGATGATATAATTTTTAATATAAATGGTAATAATGCGAGAAATTTTGCATCTCAAGGTCAAAAAAGAAGTATTGCGCTAAGCCTAAAACTTGCTGAAGCAGAGGTTATAAGAAAAAAGGTCGGCGAATGTCCACTTTGTTTAATGGATGATGTAATGAGTGAATTAGACCCTAACAGACAAAATTTTGTTTTAAATCATGTAAAAGAAATGCAAGTTTTTCTTACCTGTTGTGATCCGCAAAATGTAAAAAATCTAAAAGCCGGAAAGATTTTTTCGGTTGAGCAAGGAATGGTGAAGTGATGTATTTACATTTGGGACAGGAAGTTGTAGTAAAAGAGGAAGAGGTTGTAGGAATATTTGACCTTGATACCTCAACAGTTTCTAAACACACAAGAAAATTTTTAAATATAGAAGAAAAAGAAAAAAGAGTAATTAATGTTTCTTATGAATTACCAAAATCCTTTATTGTTTGCAGTAAAGGAAAGAAAGATAAAAAGGTTTATATTTCACAAATTTCCTCAGTAACGCTTAATAAACGCTCATCTTTAGAAAGGAAAGATTAGAAAATGAATGAAGAATTAACAATGCCTGTTACAGAAAATTATGATG
The DNA here is from genome assembly GCA_017549905.1 of Clostridia bacterium. Classification (GTDB taxonomy): domain Bacteria; phylum Bacillota; class Clostridia; order Oscillospirales; family Acutalibacteraceae; genus UBA737. The sequence goes on from JAFYNC010000049.1 coordinate 2,294, forward strand.
AAAATTCCATACAGGTATTAGAGGGACTTGAAGCGGTAAGAAAAAGACCCGGTATGTATATAGGATCTACAGGAGAGAGAGGTCTTCACCATTTAGTTTATGAAATAGTGGATAACTCTATAGATGAGGCGCTTGCCGGCTATTGCGATAAGATTTTAGTTGAATTGCTTGATGACGGTATAGTTAGAGTAACCGACAATGGACGTGGTATTCCTGTTGGTATAAATCCTCAAAAGGGTATTCCTACTGTAACTGTTGTATTTACCATTCTTCATGCAGGTGGTAAGTTTGGCGGCAGCGGTTACAAGGTATCAGGCGGTCTTCACGGTGTTGGTGCATCGGTTGTTAATGCACTTTCAAGTTGGCTTGAGGTTGAGGTTTCAAACGGTGAACATATTTATAAACAAAGATATGAAAATGGTAATATTGTAAACGATCTTGAAATTATAGGTGATACCACCGAAACAGGAACAAGAGTTACATTTAAACCCGACCCCACAATATTTACAGATACTACTCGTTATGATTTTGATATTCTTCTTCAAAGACTTCGCGAGCAAGCTTTTCTTAATGCAGGTATTCGCGTTGTTTTAAAAGATTGCAGAAGTGATGCAGAAGAGCCCGACCGCGAGGAAGATTTGCATTTTGAGGGCGGTATTAAATCATACGTTGAATTTTTACTTTCAAAAACAAAAAAAGACCGTCTTAACAGTGATGTAATTTATCTTAGCGGTTCACAAGGTGATTCTGTTGCAGAAATTGCGCTTTTATGGTCAACAGGCTATGATACAAAAATTATGTCTTTTGCAAATACCATTCATACTATTGACGGCGGTACTCACGAGCAAGGTTTTAAAACAAGTTTAGCGCGTGTTGTTAATAAATACGGAAGAAACTTTAAATTCCTTAAAGATAATGATAATAATCTTAAAGCAGATGATATTAACGAGGGACTTATTGCGGTAGTTAGTGTAAAACTTACCGACGCGCAGTTTGAAAGTCAAACTAAGGCAAAACTCGGTAACACCTCAATAGGAACACTTGTAAATAATATTGTAAGTGATAAGCTTATGCAGTATTTAGAAGAAAATCCTGCAGAGGCTAAGATTATTCTTGATAAATCTATCGCTTCATCAAATGCGCGTGAAGCTGCTCAAAAAGCACGTGATATGCAGAGAAGTAAATCGGGTATAGGTGGAAAAACACGTATGCCTGAAAAACTTAAGGATTGTATATCAGACGACCCGACAAAAACCGAAATATTCATTGTTGAGGGAGATAGTGCGGGTGGTTCTGCAGTTGAAGGCAGAAACAGTACCTATCAGGCTATTTTACCTCTTTGGGGTAAAATGCTTAACGTTGAAAAAGCAAGGGTTGATAAGGTTTACGGAAATGATAAATTAACCCCTGTTGTAGTGGCGCTTGGTACAGGAATAGCTGAAAATTTTGATATAAATAAACTTCGTTACGATAAAATTGTAATAATGGCCGATGCCGACGTTGACGGAAGCCATATCAGAACACTTTTATTAACATTTTTCTTCAGATATATGCCACAACTTATAGAAACAGGCCATATTTATTTAGCTCAACCGCCTCTATACCGTGTTGCTAAGGGTAAAAAGTATTATGACGCCTTTACCGACGAGGAAAGAGATGCTTATATTGAACAATTAGGCGGAAATGTTGATATTCAGCGTTATAAAGGTCTTGGTGAAATGAATCCCGAACAGCTTTGGGAAACCACACTTGACCCCGAACACAGAACACTTTTAAAGGTTACTATGGCAGATGCAGAAATAGCCGACCAAACCTTTACAATGCTTATGGGTGAAGAGGTTGAACCAAGACGTAAATTTATTGAAGAAAATGCAATTTTTGCAACAGATTTGGATATTTAAGGAGGGGATTTTGAAATGGCAAAACAAGAATTAGTTTATTGGCCGAGTGATGAAGAAACCAACATTCAGCCTGTAGAAATTGTTGAAGAAGTAAAGCAAAGTATGCTTCAGTATTCAATGTCAGTATTAGTTGGCCGTGCAATCCCTGATGTTCGTGACGGTTTAAAGCCTGTTCACAGAAGAATACTTTATACAATGTATGAAAACGGACTTACTCCTGATAAGGCATACAGAAAATGTGCTGACACAGTAGGTTCGGTTTTAGGTAGATACCATCCACACGGCGACGCTTCAGTTTACGATTCAATGGTACGTATGGCACAGGATTTCTCATTAAGATATCCGCTTATAGATGGTCACGGAAACTTCGGTAATATTGACGGTTATCCCGCCGCTGCATATAGATATACAGAGTCAAGAATGAACAGACTTTCTCTTAGTATGCTTGATGATATTGATAAGGAAACTGTTGA
>JAFYNC010000050.1 GCA_017549905.1 Clostridia bacterium
ACAAAAATCTGGCTTCATCAGTGGGTGCAGCTTTACTTTTAATACCAAAAACCCACCCGATTTTTACAACGTTAGCCGAGGTAGTGTCTTTTCAAATTTTTGCATATTATGTAGCATTGTATAAAGGGTGCGATATAGATAGGCCACGCAATCTTGCAAAGTCGGTAACGGTTGAATAAAAATTTAAAAAATTTTATTATAGCTATTGCAAGATTTTAAATAATGAGTTATAATATTTTGTTGTGATAAGAATATCACTTAATTTAATCTGTTCAATAAGAGAGGACGAAAATTCATGTCAGAAAATGCTCGACTCATAGGTACGGTTTCACGAGGAATCAGATGCCCCATTATTCGTGAGGGAGATAATCTTGCTCAAATCGTATCAACAAGCGTACTAGAAGCCGCAAAAAGTGAGGGATTTTCACTTCGCGACCGCGATGTTATTTCTCTTACTGAGTCAATAGTTGCTCGTGCACAGGGTAACTATGCTTCGGTGGATGACATAGCAACAGACATTAAATCAAAATTCGGTGAAGAAACCGTTGGTGTTATTTTCCCGATTTTATCACGTAACCGTTTTGCAATCTGCCTTAAAGGTATTGCAAGAGGCGCTAAGAAAATAGTGCTTATGTTGGCTTACCCTTCAGATGAGGTTGGCAACGAACTTGCGGATTGGGATAAGATTGACGAGGCAGGCATTAATCCTCATTCAGATGTTTTATCGCTTGAGCGCTACCGCGAGGTATTCGGCGTTCATCCGCTTGAGTTTACAGGCGTTGACTATGTTGAATATTATCAAAACCTCATTAAGTCTGAGAACTGCGAGGTTGAAATTATATTTGCTAATCAGCCTAAGGCTATTCTTGATTATACAGACTGTGTTTTGGCTTGCGATATTCATACACGCGCAAGAACAAAGCGTTTGCTTAAAAAAGCAGGTGCTAAATTAGTTTTCGGTTTAGATGATATATTAAATAAATCTATTAACGGAAGCGGTTGCAACGAAAGCTACGGTCTTTTAGGCTCTAATAAATCTACCGAGGATAAGGTTAAACTTTTCCCGAGAGAGTGCAAGGCATTAGTGCTTGAAATTCAAAAGCTCATTAAAGATGCTACCGGCAAGAATGTTGAAGTAATGGTTTATGGCGACGGCGCGTTTAAAGACCCCAAGGGTAAGATTTGGGAGCTTGCAGACCCTGTTGTTTCACCCGCGTTCACTGATGGTCTTATTGGTACACCAAACGAATTAAAACTCAAATATTTGGCTGATAACGATTTTAAAGACCTTTCGGGCGATGCTCTTAAAGAGGCTATTTCAAATAGCATAAAAGCAAAGAGCGGCAGTCTTGTTGGTAATATGGCAGCGCAGGGTACTACACCCCGTCAGCTTACCGACCTTATCGGTTCACTTTGTGATTTAACCTCAGGCTCAGGCGATAAGGGAACACCTGTTGTTCTTGTTCAAGGTTATTTTGATAACTATACAAACTAATTTACGGGAGGAATATAAATGGATACAAATGTACGTCCCGAATCAATGGCTCGTATTACCACAAAGGAATTGGCAGACGCTTTTATTGAGGAGCAAATAGCCGCTGTTCGCGAACAGGTAGGGGATAAAAAGGTTTTATTAGCCCTTTCAGGCGGTGTTGATTCTTCTGTTGTTGCTGCCCTTCTTGTTAAGGCTATAGGCAAACAGCTTGTTTGTGTTCACGTTAACCACGGCCTTATGCGCAAGGACGAGTCAGAAAATGTTATCAAGATTTTTAAGGACGAGCTTGACGCTAACCTTATTTATGTTGATGCTACCGACCGTTTCTTAGACCTTTTGGCAGGTGTGTCAGACCCTGAGAAGAAGAGAAAGATTATAGGCGCAGAATTTATAAATGTTTTTGCTGATGAGGCACGCGCACTTGAAGATATTTCTTTCTTGGCACAGGGTACTATTTATCCTGATATTCTTGAAAGCTTTAAGCAGGCAGAGGGTAAAAAGGCGGTTAAATCTCACCATAATGTTGGCGGTCTTCCCGAGGATTTACAGTTTGAGCTTGTAGAGCCTATAAAGCTACTCTTTAAGGACGAAGTTCGCGTTGTTGGCGAGGCATTAGGTCTTCCTCACGCTATGGTATACCGTCAGCCATTCCCGGGCCCCGGCCTTGGTGTTAGATGTCTTGGCGCTATCACAAGAGATAGACTTCACGCGCTCAGAGAAGCAGATGCAATCTTGCGCGATGAGTTTGATAAATGCGGCCTTGCAGAAAAGGTTTGGCAGTATTTCGTGGTTGTTCCCGATATAAAGAGCGTTGGTGTTAAGGACGAAAGCCGTTACGAAGGTTGGCCCGCAATCATCCGTGCGGTAAACACAACCGACGCAATGAGCGCTACTATCGAGGAAATACCCTATAGCGTTCTCCACAAAATTACTGACAGAATAACCCACGAGGTTGAGGGTATAAACCGTGTTCTCTTAGACCTCACACCAAAGCCCATCGGCACTATCGAGTGGGAATAATTTTGATATTTCAGGGTAAACCCACATATCCTCAAAAGGGTAAAAATTGATATCCTGAGAGAAACCAAGAAAAAATAAGAAATTTGACCTTGTGTAACACACAACTCCGTGTTACATAAGGTCTTTTTTTATACTTATTTTTCTCTTGCTATGACCTCAGTCTTTCTGTTTTTTCCACTTCGTGAGAATAACAGAGATAACCCAGATAACACTTCGTAATGCTCTGGGTATTCCTCATTCTTTCCAAGTATTTCATTTTCTTTCAAACCCTTATATTTCCTAGTATTTCAAGCACTTTCAGGTAGTTAGTGCATTGAGATTTGCTAGTGCACTGGCAAAGGTGAACGAAGAAAAAGAGAGAAAGAAGGAGGGCGAAACTCGCATAATCTGTTGCATTCTCATACTGTCAGAGCACTCTGCCCGAACTCTGAAAAAATGAGAGAAAAAAGGAAAGAGCGAGAAAGAAAAAGATACGGGCAGAATTGAGAAAAAAAGAAGTATTTAGAAAGGATAAGAGAATGAAGGATTTTGCCTTTTTGAGAATATGGCACTTTACCTCGTCTCATATAGTGTTTTAAAAAAGTCGTTTTTGGGGATGAAATTCCCCTAAAAAAGAAAGGATTTGGGATGTTTTTGGGGAAATACTATCCTGAAATGTGTTTTTGGGGTGCTTTTGGGAAACTTTTGGGAGATTTTTGGGAGGGATTTTTATGAGAAAGAAAAATTATAAAGGCAGATGTGAAAAACAAACTTTGGAAAAATTTGTGACCATTTGCAAAACTTATGATCCAATACAAACTGCCTATGCAAATGCATTAGCAAAAAATGATAGTGTCGCCTCTATTAGATGTAACGTTGTTTTGGATGGTGATGAGTGCGGTGAGTATATGACGGATTTCGTATGTACTAAAAATGATGGCGACCTGATGGTGCGTGAGTGTTGCCAAAGAAAGTTCTTAACCAAGCCGCAGACAGCTGCACTTTTAGAAATGAGCCGTAATTACTGGTTGCGAAGAGGCGTTACAGATTGGGGTGTAGTAGTAGATGCTGCTGAAGAATGAAAACCATATTATCCGCATCCTTCAGAAACAAGAGGATAAGTTTTTAGTAATAGATTGCATTAAGCGAACAATGCCGAAATGGATTGAGAAAACTG
>JAFYNC010000051.1 GCA_017549905.1 Clostridia bacterium
CACCTGCGCTTTACGCCACATTGGCAGAGCGTGGCTTTTTCCCCGTGGGAAGCCTTACCACACTTCGTAAAATCGGCTCTATTTTACAAGGCCACCCAGACATGAAAAATATTCCGGGTGTTGATATGTCAACAGGCTCTTTAGGTCAAGGTATTTCAACTGCTGTTGGTATGGCGCTTTCTGCAAAACACTTTGGCAACGATTTCAAGGTTTACTCTGTTTTAGGTGACGGTGAAATTGAAGAAGGTCAGGTTTGGGAGGCTGCAATGTTTGCGGCTAATAAAGGACTTTCTAACCTTACAATTTTTGTTGATTATAATAATCTTCAGATTGACGGAACTATCGAAGAAGTAAATTCTGCATGTCCTATTGATAAAAAGTTTGAAGCATTTAATTGGCACGCTATTGTTATTGATGATGGCAATGATTTTGACCAAATTGAAGCCGCACTTAATGAAGCAATGACTATTGATAAGCCTGTTGCAATTATTGCTAAAACTATTAAAGGTAAGGGCGTTTCATATATGGAAAACCAAGTTGGTTGGCATGGTACTGCTCCTAATGATGAACTTTATGAGCAGGCAATGGCAGAACTCAACGAAGAATTAACTAAGTTAGAGGAGGGCAAGTAAAATGTCAGATGTAAAAATGGTTGCTACACGTGTAGGTTTTGGTACTGCACTTAAAGAATTAGGCTATGAAAGAGATGATTTCGTAGTATTAGACGCTGACCTTGCTGCCGCTACTCAAACAGGCGCATTTAAAAAGGAATTTCCTGATAGATTTTACAACTGCGGTATTGCAGAACAAAATATGGTAAGCATTGCTGCAGGTATAGCAGCTACAGGCAAAAAGGTTGTTTGCAGTTCTTTTGCTATGTTTGCTGCAGGTCGTGCTTTTGAACAGGTGAGAAACTCGGTTGGTTATCCACATCTTAATGTAATTATCGGCGCTACACATGCCGGCATTTCTGTTGGTGAGGATGGCGCTACACATCAGTGTTGCGAGGATATTGCTTTAATGCGCACAATCCCGGGTATGACAATTATTAACCCTGCCGATGAAACAGAAGCAAGACTTGCTGTACATGCCGCTATGAAACATGACGGCCCCGTATATATGCGATTTGGTCGTCTTGCAGTTCCTGTTGTTTTTGACGATGACTATAAGTTTGAGATCGGCAAGGGTGTTGAACTTAAAGAGGGTAATGATGTTACCATTGTTGCTACAGGTCTTATGGTTAACGAGGCACTACAGGCTCATGAACTATTAAAGGCAGAAGGTATTAATGCAAGAGTTATTAATATTGCAACTATCAAACCTTTGGATACGGAAATTATATTAAAAGCTGCTAAAGAAACAGGCGCTATAGTTACTGCTGAAGAACATTCAGTTATTGGCGGTTTGGGCAGCGCGGTTAGTGAGTTCCTCTCTGAAGAATATCCCACACCTGTTGTAAAACTCGGCGTATATGATGTTTTTGGTCATTCGGGCGCCGCACCAAAGCTTCTTGATGAGTTTGGACTCAGAGCTGTAAATATTGTAGAAAAGGCCAAAAAAGCAATTTCAATGAAATAAATTTTGCTTATAAAAAATGCACCCTAAAAATAGGGTGCATTTTTATGCTTATAGTATTTTTTTAATATCATAAAGTGAAGCGATTTCAAAATTACTTTTATATTTGGATAAAAAGCAAGATGGATTAAACCAACAGGTATCAATAGATGAATTTATACCGCCTAAAATATCAGAGCTTTGACTATCGCCGATTATCAGCATTTTGCTTCGGTCTTTTTCTTCAATGTTATCAATAACATAATCAAAATATTCTTTTTCGGGTTTTTGATGTCCGGCTTGTTCAGAAACGAAAATTTTATCAAAATATGGCTTTAAACCTGAATTTTCAATACGCTTAAACTGAGTGAGAGATAGACCATTAGTTGTGGCATATAACTTATAGCCTTTTTCCTTTAAATATTCTAAAATTTCGATTGCGCCGTCAATTTTAAAATATCCCTCAGAAAGATTCAAACAATAATCCTTTGAAATCGCGGCGGTGTCGGCTTCAAGATTATAAACCGAAAGAAAGGTTTTAAATCGGCCTTCAAAAATTTCGCTTTTTTCAATTTCACCGCGTTCAAAGCGCTCCCAATAATTACGGTTAATATCAGAATATGTTTTTACAGCTTTTTCATCATGTGGCAAACCATAACTTTGCAAAACTTTCTCAACTGCAACCTTTTCTGCCATATTAAAATCAAGCAGAGTATTATCAAGGTCTAAAAAAAGGGAAGTATATTTTCTCAAAAAATCACCTATGTATTAGAAAAATATTGAAAATAGAGCAGTAACAAAAGAAATCAAATATTCACTGCCAACCATAATTAAAATGCCAAGTGCTAACATACCCGAGGAAACACCGCCAATAGCGGTAATTCCGAACTGATAAAATCTGCTGTCTTTTTGACTGAATTTATAACCTCTTATTTTTTCAAGACAATGTTTTTTATAAAAATAAAAACTAAAAATACCTGTAAAAATAGTAGTTACGAGTTTGACTATGCTTGAAAGAGTTGAGGCTAAAACTGTTAAGGTAGTTTCTATCGAATTAAGGTTTTCAAGTGCATAAATTGCAGAATTAAAATTACCGCTTAAAAATGCATTAACAATTGTATCAATAATGGTATTGGTATCATTAAAGGTTAAAATTGATAAAATTATATTTGTTAAAAAACCAACCCCGCAAAATATTAATGCAAATTTATACATCTTTCTATAGAAATACCAAAATGCAGCGCCAAAAGGTCCAAAAATTAAGCTTAGAATTGCAACAGGCCAACACCAAGAAATTTTAGAATTTGTAAGTTCCATTTTTTGAAATTTCGGCAAAATATCATTAGATTTTTTGCCTATAAAAAGACTTAGTTCTTCTGCGGAAATTTCTTCAACACCGATATCGCCAAATGGGTTAGAATATTTAGAGTAATTAATGTTTTGTGCAGTATTTTCTTCTTTAATTTTTACATCAGAATCTAATTTGTTACCGCAGTTTTTGCAGTAATTATATTCCGGTTCGTTTTCTTGTTTACATTCTTTGCAAATTTTATTCATATAAATTCACCATCATATAAGTGTCATAATTATAACGGGTATATACTCAAGTAAAAGTGAAGTAAGGAAAAACCAAAATATATTTACTCCGCCAAGTTTTCTGTACCCTAAATCTAAATCATCATTTTCACTTTTGATTTTTTTGATGCAGTCGATTGTATGTTTTTTATACCAATAGTCGCCGAAAATTGCGCAAATAATGCGTATAATTAAGTTTAAAAACATACTGATAAGAGAAAAAATTAAAACCCAAGGTCCAATTTTTGTCATATTATCTGCTAATGTATTTGCCAACTCAAAATATGAATCATAACCTGCCAACCCTAAATTATTAATCGCTAAATTAAGGGGTATGGAGAAAATTGAAGCAATAATAGTGAGTAAAGCTGTGAAAAGACCTGTTTTATAAATTTTACGTGAAAACATCCAAGGAGCAGGAAATAGAAAAGCTGCCCAGTTCCAAGAAATTTTATTTTCTTTGTTCAGTTTTGTGAATTTTGGTATATACCTATGTGTGTTAGCCATAACAAATTTTTTAACATCAGTAGCAACAACGTTATCATCAAATTTGTAGTCAGCAGGAACGCCACCAAGAAGGTCAAAAACTGTAAAACCATTTGAAATAAGGAAATCCGCATTGTTGACCTTTGTAGTGTTATTTTGGGAATATTCATTTTTCTTTTCCTCGACAAATTCGCGTGAATATTCCTTATCAGTACCGTGCAATTCTTCTAAAGCACAGCGACCTAAAAGATTATAACAATCTCGGTGATGCGGTGCGCCACAAACGGGACAGTATACAATATCATCATCGGTAAAAAAGTAAGATTTGCATCTCACACAACTAATGTCTTCAACTTTTTGGCTCATGCTAATGCTTCCTTTATAGACTTAATTTCGCAGAAAATTTTTGAAAAATATTCTGTTCCATAGTTATGAAATTCATTATTTTCAATCATTTTTTGAAGTTGTTCAGGGCTAACCCATTTAGCTTCTGCAACTTCACTTTTTTGTAGTTTTAATTCTGAAACCTTAATGTTTGTTTCAATAAACCAAACGTCAAGCAAAGAGTTTCTACGTTTAATTCTGAATAGTTTTTTTAGATTTGCTTTTTCACTTTTTATTCCAAGTTCTTCAAAAAGTTCGCGATTAGCCGCAGTAAAAGAATCTTCACCCGAAACTGCAGCTCCACCAGTGGCTGCCCATTCGCCAGGCATAAGTCTTTTTTTCTCAGAACGTCTTTGAATCAAAAAATTGCCTTCGGGTGACATAATCCATATATGAACAACTAAGTGATATTCACCGTTTTTTAAATAGGTTTGACCTCTTAATGTGTGCTTACCCGTAGGAACACCATTTTCGTCAAGAATATCCCATTTTTCTGTTATCATCTTTTTAATACTACCTCTCCGGCTTTTTTATAAATACTGTTAGCGTTTACGTATCCTCTTACAGAAGAAAGGGGATAGATGTTTGAGTTTTTACCAATAACGGTACCGGGATTTAGAACAGAACCGCAACCAACCTCAACATTATCGCCTAAAATTGCTCCAAATTTTTTAAGTCCGGTTTCAATAATTTTATCATCAAGTTTTACAGTAACTAAGGTTTTATCAGATTTAACATTTGAAGTTATAGAGCCGGCGCCCATATGTGAGTAACTGCCTAAAATTGAATCACCAACATAGTTATAATGGGGCACTTGAACATGTGAAATTAAAACAACATTTTTAAGTTCTGTAGAATTGCCTACAACACAGTTATCGCCAACAAAGGCATTGCCGCGAATAAAAGCACAGTGACGAACTTCACTGTTTTCGCCAATAATGCAAGGACCCGTAATATGAGCTGTGGGGGCAATTTTTGCGCTTTTAGCAATCCAAATATTTTCGCCTTTAATTTCATATATACTACTATCTAAAGTGGGTCCTAAATTTTTAATAAAATCGCTTATTTTGGGTAATACCTCGTAACAAAGATTCACATCATTAAACAAAGGTGCAACAAGAGTATTTTCAAGTGAAAACAATTCGCTAATGTTAAGTTTATGCATAAAAGCCTCCAAATTAATAATAGAATTATTAATATTATATCAGTTAATTAAAATTTTTTCAACAATTTATATCTTTACTATTGTAAATTTTTTATAAATGTGTTAAACTAATAACAGTAATTTGCTTGTTGCGTACTATAGTGTGCGAATGGGCGGGTCCTGTGCGACGGGACACTACGAACCATGTCAGGCGGGGAACCGAGCAGCATTAAGTAGTTTTTCCTGTGCGCCGCAGCAAATCGGCTCATTCGTACACTATAGTACGCAATTTTATTAATATCAGAGGTGATAGTATGGCATATCAGGCGCTATACCGCAAATATCGTCCGCAAACATTTTCTGAAGTTGTAGGTCAAGAACATATAACAGAAACCTTAAAAAACCAATTGTGTGACGGCAAAAATGTTCATGCATATCTTTTTTCGGGAACTCGTGGTACAGGTAAAACAAGCTGTGCTAAGATATTGGCAAAAGCTGTTAACTGCACTAATTCAAATAACGGTGACCCTTGCTTAGAGTGTGAAAGCTGTAAAAATATTGCGAGTGGCGAGAATACTGATATTATTGAGATTGACGCGGCATCTAACAACAGTGTTGACAGTATAAGAGAACTTCGCGATCTTGTTAACTTTACACCCAGTAATTCAAAATACAGAGTTTATATTATTGATGAAGTTCATATGCTCTCAATAAGCGCTTTTAATGCTTTACTTAAAACTCTTGAAGAACCGCCGGCTCACGTAATTTTTATTCTTGCTACAACTGAAATTCATAAACTTCCTGCTACTATTCTTTCCAGATGTCAGCGTTTTGATTTCAGAAGAATTGAAAATGAAAAAATTTGCAACAGAATTCAATTTATAGCGCAAAACGAAGGTTTAAGTGTTACCGACGACGCCGCTATGCTTATTGCTGCTGCGGCAGACGGTGGTATGCGTGACGCCCTTTCAATATTAGACCTTTGCGCCGCAAGTTCAAGTGCAATTGATGAAGCAACAGTTGAAAATGTTTGTGCTATGGCGGGTAATGAATATTTAACCGAACTTGCTGAAAAAATTAAAAATCACGAAATGCAAGAAGCCTTGTTGCTCATTGAAAAACTTCATAATTCTTCTGTGGATATGTTAAGGCTTTTATCTGGTCTTATTTCACATTACCGTGATTTGATGATTATTAAAACAGTTAAAGGTAAAAACAGACCAATAGTATGTTCTACAAAACAGTTAAGCCTTCTTGAAGAACAGGCTAAAGATTATGATATTCGTGATATTATGTATTGCATCTCTGTTTTACAGTCTGCTTCTGCTGCTATGCAGTCGGGCAACAGACGTTGTGAAATGGAAATGTCGGTAATTCGCATGTGTGACCCTAAGTTGTCCAACGACATTACCGCTCTTGAAAGACGTATTGCTGCTATTGAAAATGGCACATCAAATAATATTGCAATTAGCAAAACTGATATAGTTAAGACGAATGATGCTAATGAAGAATTGCCTGTAGAAAAGGAAGAGACTATTACTCCTGTAACTACTTCTGATAGCGAGATTAATAAACTTGCAGAATGGCGCGAAATACTTGGAATAATCAAAAATGAAGCACCATTGCTTTGGGGAGTTCTTACCGATTCTTCAGCATATATAAAGGGTGAATTCCTTTTAATTGATGCTCCAAATCCGCAATTCAGAACCATGATAAAGAGTGAGAATGCACAGTATAAGGATAGTATTCGCAAAGCGGCATTAAAAGTTTTAGGTAAGACTTATAAGTTAGGTCCTTATACTAAAACCAACACCGCTTCAAATGTTGATCCATTGCAAGAAATAGCTAATAAGCTTAAAAATTTTGAAATTAACTAAAGGACAAGGTGATATAAATGAAAGTAAGAATACCAAATTCAGGCGGCCCTTCTAATATGAATCAAATGCTTAAACAAGCTCAAAAGATGCAGGCTGATATGCAGGCTTTACAAGAGGATTTAGAAAATCGTGAATTTTCTGCAACCTCTGGCGGTGGTATGGTTGAAGTAACTGTAGATGGCAAACATTTCATAAAGTCTATTAAAATTAATCCTGATGCTATCGACCCTGATGATGCCGAAATGCTTGAAGATCTTGTAACTGTAGCTGTAAACGAGGCTATAGCAAATGCAACAAAAACCTCTGAAGAAGAAATGGGAGCTATAACCGGCGGTCTTAATATGCCGGGTCTGTTTTAATTATGGCTAATAACAATATAGTACCTTTAACCGAGCTTATTTCTCAGTTTGAGCGTTTGCCGGGTATTGGTAAAAAGACTGCTCAAAGATTAGCGTATAGTATTTTAGAGCAACCGCCTGAAAGAGCAGAAAAATTTGCCGAGGCGCTTATAAACGCCAAGCGAAAAATTCATTTTTGTAAGGAATGTCAAGGTTTAACCGACCTTGACACTTGCGCTATTTGCTCTAATGAAACAAGAAACCGTTCTATTATATGCGTAGTAGCAGAGCCGAAAGACGTAATGGCTTTTGAGCGCACAGGTGAATATAACGGATTGTATCACGTTTTACACGGAGTGATATCTCCGCTTGACAGAATATCTCCAGATCAGCTTAAAATTAAAGAATTAATGTCAAGACTTTCAAGCGGTGAGGTTACAGAGATAATTATGGCTACTAATCCCACTGTCGAGGGCGAAGCTACTGCAAGCTATATTTCAAGGCTTGTAAAGCCAATGGGCATTAAGGTTACTCGCTTAGCTTATGGCATACCGGTTGGCAGTGATTTAGAATATGCCGACCAATTCACTTTGGCAAGAGCGCTTGAAGGCAGAAACGAAATATAAAATATTAAAGGTTGCAAAATAATGACACAAGAAAAAATCGATAGAATTAATGAATTATCTCGTAAGCAAAAGAGTGTTGGACTTACAGAAGAAGAAAAACAGGAACAGTATGCTTTAAGGCGTGAATATATTGAAGGGTTTAAGGCATCATTAGTTTCACAACTTGAGAATACTTATATTGTTGAGCCGGATGGCACAAAAAGAAAGGTTAAACGCGCTGATGAAAATTCTTCTAACTGATGGTTGTACATTAATTTGCAATAATGATTTATCACTTGATGTATTTGAAAAATATGGCGATTTATTTGTTTTTCAAAATATTAGTCGTGATGAGCTATTAAAGGAAATTGTTGATACAGATGTTGTTTTATGTAATAAAACAATAATTGACAAGGAAATATTTGAAAAAGCTAAAAAGCTTAAATATATCGGCACCTTTGCTACGGGCTATAATAATATTGATATAGCCGTTGCAAATGAAAAGGGTGTTACTGTTTGTAACGCGCCCGATTATTCAACAAATGCGGTAGCGCAACAAGTAATAGCATATATGCTTATGCATTACACTAAGGTTAATCAATATAACAATTTTGTTAAAGACAATGGTTGGTTAAATTCAACCACTTTTTCACCGCTTGTTTTTTCAACTGATGAGGTTGCAGGTAAAACATTAGGTATTGTAGGTTTTGGCAGTATCGGTATGGCTGTTGCAAAAATTGCAATAGCGCTTGGTATGAACATTTTGGTTTATACAAGAACTAAAAAGGATTATGAAAATATAGAATTTGTTTCATTTGAAGAATTACTTAGTAAATCCGATGTTGTTACACTTCATTGCCCTTTAACTGAGAAAACTGCTGATTTGATGAACAGTGAATCATTTTCTAAAATGAAAAATGGCGCATTTTTCATAAATACTTCACGTGGTGGCACAGTTGATGAGGATGCGCTTTTTGATGCTTTGTCTTCAGGTAAACTTTCAGGCGCGGCGGTTGATGTTTTAAAGCAAGAACCAATGAGTAAGGACTGCGTTCTTCTTAAAGCGCCAAATATAATTATTACTCCTCACTCGGCTTGGGCACCGCTTACAACAAGAAAGCGATTATTAAAGCTTGTCGAAGATAATTTAAATATGTATCTTAATGGTAAACCACAGAATTTCGTGAATTAAGGAAGTGTAAAATTATGTTTTCAAGAGTTGGCGGTATCGGAATTTTCGGTATAAATTCATATATGATTGAAATAGAAGCCGATGTTTCGGGCGGATTGCCTGCTTTTGATATAGTTGGTCTTCCTGATGCCGCGGTTAAAGAATCACGCGATCGCATACGCGCCGCAATAAAAAACTGCGGTTTTAAATTTCCCGTTGGTAGAATTACTGTTAATTTAGCACCTGCAGACCGCAAAAAAGAGGGCTCACTTTATGATGTTCCAGTCCTTCTTGCTATACTTAAAGCTTCGGGTCAGCTAAAGTGTGATATTGAAAATTCAATTATAATAGGTGAGGTAGCACTTGACGGTATGATACGCGAGGTTAACGGCGTATTAGCAATCGCGATTACCGCTAAGGAAAACGGAATTCAAAATATATTTGTTCCTTTCTGTAATGCGGCAGAGGCCTCGGTAATTGATGGTATTAATGTTTATGGTGTTAAAAATTTAAAAGAACTATTATCACATTTAAAGGGCGAAGAAATGCTTAAACCCTTTGATAAACCAAATAAAGAAAACATTTCTAATTTGCATATTCCCGATTTTTCAGATGTTAAAGGTCAAATTGCCGCAAAAAAAGCACTTGAGGTTGCGGCGGCAGGCGGCCATAATTTGCTTATGGTGGGTCCTCCGGGCGCTGGTAAGAGTATGCTTGCAAAAAGATTACCCGGTATTTTGCCCGAAATGACATTTGAGGAATCTATTGAAACTACAAAGATTCACTCAATAGCAGGTCTTATTAATTCGGATAATCCGTTAATCACCACAAGACCTTTTCGTTCACCGCATCACACTGTGTCTTCTGCGGCGCTTGCGGGTGGTGGCGCTGTGCCAAGACCGGGCGAAATTTCTCTAGCACATAACGGTGTTTTATTTCTTGATGAATTACCTGAATTCAGACGCGATGTTATGGAAGCTTTAAGACAACCATTAGAGGATAGCAAGGTTACAGTATCTCGAGTTGCAGGAACTCTTACATATCCAAGTTCGATTATGTTAGTAGCCGCTATGAATGCTTGTCCTTGCGGTTTTTACGGACATCCTACTAAGAATTGCACCTGTTCTCAAAACGCTGTTCATAAGTATTTAAATCGCGTTTCAGGACCTATGCTTGATAGAATTGATTTACAGGTTGAAGTCCCACCTGTTGATTATTCTGCGCTTAGTTCAGAAAGGAAAGAGGAAAGCTCTAAAGAAATTAGGGAACGAGTAAATAAAGCTCGTAAAATACAAACCGAGCAGATC
>JAFYNC010000005.1 GCA_017549905.1 Clostridia bacterium
ACAAGAGAAAAGATAAATAAAGCTATTTCTGATTATATGAAAAACAAATCATAAAATAAAAAGTGCTTACTAGGGGTTATACGCTAAAGGACAGTTCAATAAGATACGAAAACACCCGTGGTTTTTAAAACTGTGGGTGTTTTTAATATGCTCTTCCTTTTTTACTATCTCAACATAAAAATTTTATTAGTGATATTGTGAGACAAGTCTCACAGTTATATTTTGCCTTTGGCAAAGTGATATTAAAACCTAACGGTTTTAGTGATATTTTATTCGCCCATTAACTGCCGAAGGCAATATAACTTGAACGAAGTTCAAATATAACTGCGAAGCAATAGAACTCGCCGCAAGGCGAATAAAACTGCGAGACTTCCTTATAAGAAGTCTCGCAATGTAAGCACTTTTTATTTTGTTTCTGCAATATATTCTTCTGCATAATGTACTGCTACAGCTCCGTCTGCCACAGCGGTAACTATCTGGCGGAGCGCCTTTGTACGAACATCGCCTACTGCATATACACCGCCGATGTTTGTGCGCGTTGATTCGTCCGCAATTATATATCCGTTTTGGTCTAAGGCTATGTCGGTTTTCAGAAAATCGGTAGCAGGTTTTCTGCCAATGCTTATAAACACCCCGTCAAGAGAAAGCTCGGTTATATCATTATTTGTATTTTTTATTTTAATTCCTTTTAATTTACCGTCTAAGATAAATTCCTCTACGGTGCTGTTCCATATAAATTCAATATTATCGGTATTTAAAAGTGGCGCGTGGTAAATTTTAGTGGCTCTCAGGGTATCTCGTCTATGTATGAGATACACTTTTTTTGCAAGCTTTGAAAGATAAAGCGCATCTGCCGCTGCAGAATTTCCGCCGCCGATAACCGCTATGGTTTTATCCTTATAAAACCTTCCGTCACAATGGGCGCAGTAATGAACGCCTCTGCCAATAAGGGCACCCTCATTTTCAATGCCTAATTCACGAGGATTAGCGCCTGTTGCAATAACTACTGTTTTGCTTAAAAATATGTTGGCATCAGCTATAACCTTTTTGATTTTACCCGAAAAATCAACGGCGGTAATTTCGGCATATTCGGTTTTAGCGCCAAAACGCTCGGCGCCTGTTTGCATTTTCATACCAAGGGTAAAGCCGTCAACCCCATCTTCAAAGCCGGGGTAGTTTTCAATGTCGCCTGTAAGCGTCATTTGACCGCCTGCGCTCATTTTCTCAAGCAAAATGGTGTCAAACCCTGCTCTTGCGGCATATAGCGCGGCGGTGTAGCCCGCAGGCCCACCGCCTATTATGAGTATATCATAAATACGTTCCATATTAAGACCTCTTAGTCCTCTAACATACTTAAAATCTGAGCCTTTGGTTTAGCTCCCACAGACTGATTAACTATTTCACCGTTTTTAATTACAACGAGGGTGGGAATACTTGCAACCTCGAATTCGGCGGCAAGTTGCGGCTCCTCGTCTACATTGATTTTACCAATAAAATACTGCGGATTTTCTTCTGCTATTTCTTCTACTATTGGCGACACCATTCTGCAAGGACCGCACCAGTCTGCATAAAAGTCAAGAAGCACAGTTTTTTCACTGTTTTTAACCTGTTCGAAATTTTCATTAGTTATTGTAATAACTGACATAAAATTCCTCCTCCTTTTTTAGTAGTATAACCGTTGTTTTTAATTTAATTTGTAAGTTCGCTTGCTAATTGCTCTAACTGTTCAAGAGTGTTTTCATTAAGAGCAGATAAAATTTTAACCGATGTTTCGGTAAAGTTTAAATTCTTTGAGTTTTCCAACATACCGCGCATAACCTTTGTGGCCATAGGTGCCCAACTTCCGTTTTCGATTAAGGCTATCTTTCGGTTGGAAAAATTGCGCTCGGTAAGATGATTTATAAATTCACGCATAAATGGGAAAATTTCGCCGTTGTAGGTGGTTGTTGCGAGAACAATTTTTGAGTATCTGAAAGCATCTTCAACAGCCTCTGCCATATCAGAGCGCGCAAGGTCATTTAGAACCACCTTGATAGCGCCTTTTTCCTTTAATTTTTCTGCAAGGAACTCTACCGCCTTTTTGGTGTTGCCATAAACCGAGGTATATGCAATCATTATGCCCTCTTCTTCGGGGGTATAGTTTGACCATTTATCATAAAGATTTACATAGTAGCTCAAATTTTCATTAAGGCAAGGTCCGTGCAAAGGGCAGATGATTTTTATGTCAAGATTAGAAGCTTTTTTAAGTAAATTTTGAACCTGAGCGCCGTATTTTCCAACAATGCCCACATAGTATCTTCTTGCTTCGCAAGCCCAGTCCTCGTCGGTATCGATGGCTCCGAATTTGCCGAAACCGTCAGCAGAAAATAAAACTTTATCAGTACTGTCATAAGACACGATAACCTCAGGCCAATGCACCATTGGAGCAGTTAAGAAGGTGAGGGTATGCGCGCCAAGTTCAAGTGTGCTGTTTTCGCTCACAACAACCTGCTTGTCCTTAAAATCTGTGCCAAAGAAGTTTTTCATCATAACAAAACTTTGCTTTGAAGAAACTATCTGTGCCTCGGGGTAAGCTTCAATAAAAGCCTTTATGTTTG
>JAFYNC010000052.1 GCA_017549905.1 Clostridia bacterium
GCGCCGGCTGCCGCATTAGGATTTAACGAATCCATAGATTTTAAAAGGCTAAGAGGCGGGAAAACATAACTGCAACTAATATTCTCATCCTCTTCTAATTTTTGAGTAAATTTCTCGGTTTCCTCTTTGAAATCAATTTTTTCATCAGGTTCGGAAATCTCTTTACTTCTTCCTGCGGCTTCTTTTGCCGTTTGCTTTAAGGCAGAGTCAAGTTTTTCCTTTTCCTCTGCGCCCTCGGGCATTTCGGGTACATTTTCACCATAATAAGTGCTAACAACTCTGCGTTGTTGTTCGTTTAAATCATTATCTTTTTTAGTCTTTTCTTCAGACATATCATCAACAGGGATATCCACATTAAATCCCTTGATAATTTCTAATTTTTTGCCGTTCTTTTCAGTACGTTCGATTCTTTCTTGAAAAGCGGTTTCTGCCTGTTCGGAAATCTTCTTAACAGGTTTACCGAGCGCCTTGAAAAGAGAAATAAGGGTAGTGCCTGTAATAATCATAAAGAAAACAAAAATCAGCAATATAATGGTTATTGCGGCTCCTGTTTTTCCAAAGGCTAAATAAATAGGCTGACCTATAAGAGCGCCTAAAAATCCACCGCTTTTAAGGTTAGCTCCCACTACATAAGCATTTGTTAAATGCTCCCAAAAATTTAAAGTTTCGTTATGTTTTGAAAAAACATCAACTGCAGAGCCTATAAGCGCTACTAATACACCTGATTCTATAACCTTTGCAGTTATTGAACCACCCATTTTATCAAGAGCAAACATAACTGCAACAAATCCCAAAAGGAAGGGATAAAAATATGCAGTTATACCAAATATGCCAAATATAAAGTTATGTAACCAAGCCCATATATTTTGACCTTTAATAAACACTACACAAAGGAAAAATACTGCAACTGCAAACCATATAACAGACATAAGTTGTCTTCTGCCTGCAGTCATATTGGCGGTTTGTTTCTTTTGAGAAGCGCCGCGAGATGAATTTCCTTTCTTTTTAGCAGCCATTTTATAATCTCCTTATTTTTTTAAGTCTATTTCAATTTGGCGTTTAAGTTCTTCTAACGAGGAAAACTTTGTTTCCTCTCTTAAATATTTAATTGGTGTGATTTTAAGGATTTTGCCATATAAATCACCGCTGAAATTTTTAATATATGTTTCGGATATTATATAATCCGATTTAAAGGTAGGTCTAATACCGATATTTGTTATACCAATATAGCTTTCTCCGTCAAACTCTACCTTTGTTTTATATACACCGAATTTCAATTTAACTAATTGGTCGGGATATTTTTGATTAACAGTGGGAAAACCTATAGTTCTTCCCCGCTTATCCCCCTCAACTACCTCTGTGATAAAAGAAAATGGCTCATATAAAAATTCATTAGCCTTTTCAATTTCGCCATTTTGCAACAAACCTCTTACCATTGTAGAGGAAATAACAGTTTGATTATCCTTTACAGGCTCGCATACCCGCAAATTTATACCGTTTTTATCGCAAAAGTCTTTTAAAAGGTTAATATCACCCTCGCCGCCCTTTCCAAAGCGGTAATTAAATCCGCAGGAAATAAGCCCGGGGTTATATTTTTCTAAAAGCATTTTTAGAAACTCATTAGCAGACATATCCTTAACAGATAAAAAATCTAACACATCAATTTCTTTAATACCCATACGCCGTAATGCTTCGCATTTTTGATCTAATGTCATTATCATTGAAGCTTCGCCGCTCAAAACAGATTTTGGCGGAGCTTTAAAGGTAACAACAACTCTGCGGTATTCGGGCGAAACGCTAAGAACATTTCTGTGTCCGTTGTGAATACCATCAAAGCTACCTAAACACAAGGCGTTTTTCATTATTTTTCACCCTTTGGATAATTAATAATACATTTAATACCTATCTGTTCTTTTTCACAGTCGGCATAACCTATGCCTAAAAATAAATCGCCATGCTTTATTCTAAAAAGTTCACCATCATTCACATCACTTAAATGCAAACGCTCAAAACTTAGCTGACCGCCGTTACAAAACCTAACCGCCTGTTTTTGAGTGACATTAAGCTGAGGCAAATAAGCAACGGCTACTTCTTCGCTTAACAAATAATCTTTAATATTTTCTTCACTTAAATTCGACAAATCTATACAATCATCAATAGAAAAGCCTGATGCATAGGTACGGCGAAGTGTAGAAAGTGTAGCGCCACAACCAAGGTATTTCCCAATGTCACGTGCTAATGAGCGAATATATGTACCCTTTGACACGTGAACTTCAATTTTGAACTCATTATTGTTGTTTAAGCCTGATAAAAGAGTAATATCAAATATTTCAACTTCTCTTTCGGGTATATAGGCAGTTTTACCCTCACGTGCAAGTTTATAAAGACGCACACCGTCCTTTTTAATTGCACTGTACATAGGGGGAGTTTGCTTTATAACACCTTTAAAATGTAAAAGCGCATCATTTAACTGTTCTTCGGTTATATTAACCTCGTCTTGAGATAATACTTCACCCGTAATATCATCGGTATCAGTAGTAATACCAAGCTTTACGGTGGCAATATATTTTTTATCAGCATCAAGCATAAGACCAGACAAAGCAGTTGCCCGTCCTAATAAAATAGGTAACACACCTGTAGCCATAGGATCTAAAGTACCTGTGTGCCCTACTCTTTTTTCGGCAGCACACCTTTTAACCACAGATACTGCCTTGAAAGAGGTTGCGCCCTCTGACTTATCAAGCAGAAGAAGTCCTTGCATTTTAACCCTCCAAAGCGTCTTTCACAGCGTCAAGCACAAGCGCTTTAACCTGCTCTAAAGTACCGTTAACAGAAGCTCCTGCGGCATTTTTATGTCCGCCGCCGCCAAGTTTTCTGCAAATAGCGCTTGCATCAAGAGGCGGATAGGTTCTAAGCGAAATCTTAAATTCCTCATCGCCTATCTGCTTAATGGTTACACCGGCTAAAATACCCTCAACACTGCGAGAAATCACAGCAATACCCTCAAGTTCAGTTCCGCTGCAACCCGTCTTAGTCTGCATTTCCTCTGTAACAGATAAAACTATGCATTTATCTTCAAAATGATATTCTGCAGTTTCCAAAACCATTTTTTCAAGCTCTAAAAGCTTTTTAGATTTTGTATCAAACATAAGTCTGTTAATTTCAGCAGCATCGATATTATATTCATAAAGCGCTGCCGCAATTAAATGTGTTTTATCAGTAACATTTGAATATTTAAAACAACCTGTGTCAGTAGCAAGACCTGTATAAAGTGCTTTAGCGGTAATATCATTAATATTAACCTTCATCTGAACAATAAGTTCATAAATACATTGTGTAGTTGCCGCTGCACCCTCATCAAGATAAAGTCTTTTAGCATACTTTGTATTTGAAATATGATGGTCAATGCAAAGGTCTACCTTGCCGCCAAACTCTTGCTGTAAAGCGCCTAAAAGTCTTTCATCGGCAACATCAACCGCAATGACAACTGCATTTTCGCGGTTTACGTGATCGGTTTTTCTTGCAAAATAATCATATTTTTTAGGTATAACATCAGGACAAAGCACACACGCTCTTTTGCCCGTTTCATTAAGAGCATAATAAAGCGCGTATGCAGAACCTAAAGTATCACCGTCAGGTGAAGCGTGAGTTAAAATAATATAATTATCATTTTTTTTGAGAAATTTTGCCGTTTGTTTAAGGTTAACCCTTAAACATTCGGTATTCTTAGTTTTCTTCATCCTCTATATCCTCTTTAAAAGATTCAATAATTTTAGAAATATTGGCACTTTGTTCAATTGAATCATCGGCTATAAATCTAAGCTCCGGCACCTTGCGAAGCTTAAGCCTTGCACCTAATTCACGACGCAAGAAACCTGCCGCGCCTTTAAGTGCCTTAACCGAGCTTACTGTTGCTTCAAAGCCTTCAATAGCGCTTACATAAATAGTGGCATAGGAAAGGTCGCCCGAAACGTCAACCTTAACAATGCTTAAAAGTTTACTGACTCTCGGGTCCTTTACCTCGCGCAATAGCTCAGAAAGAGATATTTTTATATCCGATGTTATACGGTTTATTTTATAACCTGCCATTAATCTCTATACTCCTCCATAACAAAGGCTTCAAATACGTCGCCTTCCTTAATATCGGCAAACTTTTCAAGACTGATACCACATTCATAGCCTTGCGCTACTTCCTTAACATCATCCTTAAATCTGCGTAAAGAGTCAATTTTATCCTCACAGATAACAATGCCATCACGTACAACACGTATCTGACAAGCGCGTGTTACCTTACCGTTAGTAACATAACAACCTGCAACAGTGCCGACATTAGAAATCTTATAAACATTACGAACTTCAACTGTAGCCATCTGATTTTCACGGTATTTAGGAGCAAGCATACCCTTCATAGCGGCTTCTATTTCCTCAATACAATCGTAAATCACGCGATACATACGCATATCAACGCCATCACGCTCAGCGGCAGCCTTTGCAATAGCATCAGGACGTACGTTGAAGCCCACAATAATAGCGCCTGAAGTTTGAGCCAACATTACGTCAGACTCATTTACTGCACCAACACCACCGTGAACAACAGTTACCTTAACCTCGTCATTTGAAAGTTTTGTGAGGTTTTCGCGAACTGCCTCAACACTACCCTGAACGTCAGCCTTAACAATAACGTTAAGTTCTTTAAGGTCGCCCTCGCTTAAGTTCTGGAACAAGTTATCAAGTGTTACCTTTTGCTTAGCATTAAAGATTTCTTCCTTAGCCTTTTGCTTTCTCTGCTCAACAAGCTGACGAGCAAGTCTTTCATCTGAAACAGCATCGAAGATATCACCTGCATTAGGTGTTTCAGCAAGACCTGTAATTTCAACAGGAACAGAAGGTCCTGCGACTTTTACTTCAATTCCGTTTTCGTTAGTCATCATACGAACACGGCCAACAGATGTACCTGCAACAATTATATCGCCCGACTTAAGTGTACCGTTTTGAACAAGCAATGATGCTACAGGACCGCGACCCTTATCAAGACGTGCTTCAATTACTATACCCTTAGCGCGTCTGTCAGGGTTAGCCTTAAGTTCCATCATTTCTGCAACAAGAAGTATATTCTCAAGCAAATTATCAATACCATCATGAGTTTTTGCGGAAACAGGTACGCAAATAATATCGCCACCCCACTCCTCAGGAACAAGCTCATGCTCGGTAAGTTGTTGCATTATTCTATCAGGATTAGCTTCGGGCTTATCCATTTTATTAATTGCAACAATAATCTGTACCTTTGCGGCTTTAGCGTGGTTAATAGCTTCTATTGTCTGTGGCATAATACCGTCATCAGCGGCAACTACAAGAACTGCGATATCGGTTGCCATAGCGCCTCTCTGACGCATTGAGGTGAACGCCGCGTGACCGGGAGTATCAAGGAATGTAATTTCATTACCATTGCAGTTTACTCTGTAAGCACCGATATGCTGAGTAATACCGCCAGCCTCGGTATCGGTAACAGCGGTATCTCTGATAGCGTCAAGAAGTGAAGTTTTACCATGGTCAACGTGACCCATAACAACTACAACAGGACTTCTTGGCTTTAGGTTATCAGCATTATCCTCTGTATCGTCCATAATCTGTTCTTCAATAGTTACAACAACCGCTCTTTCAATTTTAGCACCCATCTCGGTTACTACAATTTCAGCAGTATCATAGTCAATAACCTGATTAACAGTAGCCATCATACCAAGCTTTAAGAGTTCTTTGATAACCTCTGCGGCGGTCTTTTTCATAGCGGCAGCTAATTCTCCTACTGTAATTTCATCGCCAACAGTTACAGTAATAGGAGTCTTTTTAATACGTTCAAGCTGAATACGGCGCATCTTATCAGCCTCAGTTTCACGCTTAGCCCCTTGCGGACGGCGATAATCCTGAGATTTTTGCTTAATTTTCTGCTTTCTTGAATAGTTATCTTTCATAGAGTTAGCAGGCGCAATACTCTCATACTTTTCGTTATATTTATCAATATTAACGTTGGAAGTTCTTGTATCAACGTGACGAATTTCAGCAGGGCCGCGATTGGGAGCAGCACCGGGCTTCTTATCCTTTTTCTTAGAGGTAAAAGGATTCGGATCAGATGGCTTGTACTCAACCTTCTTTTCCTCAACTATTTTTCCCTCAGGCTTTTTCTCAACCTTTTTTGTTTCGGTTTTCTTGGGCTCGGGCTTTTTATCCTCTTTTTTAGGCTCTGCCTTCTTTTCTTTTACTTCTGCAGGCTTTTCTGCCTTTTTCTCTACCTTTTTAGGTTCAGCCTTCTTAGGCTCTTCTTTAACCTTTTCACCGTTTTGAGCGGCAGCAGCTGCCTGTAATTGAGCCAAAATAGCTGCTTGTTCAGCTAATTTCTTGTTCTTTTCGTCCTCACGGGCTTTTTTTGCCTTTTGTCTTGATTCTTCACCCATTGCAAAATACTCATCAAAGGATTTTACCTGGCTATTTTTAGTAAGAGCTAAAAATACAAGGCCTATTTCCTCTTCATTTAAAGCGGCGCCCGATTTTTTCTCACTGCCTGTAAGTTCAGAAACAAGAACTGTTAAATCCTTGGATTTCATATTAAAATCTTTAGCAAGATCACTGATTTTATATTTATTTGTCATTAGCATTTCCTCCTAATATCGCATTAACACAACTGTTTGCAAAGCCTTTATCATTCACAGAAATTATTCCGCATTTGCGACCTATTGCATCTGACACGGCTTTTATGTCAATGCTCTCAAGTATAATATGCCTTACACTGAATTTTTCTGCAAAAAAAGCAATTTCTTTAATACTTTTTGGTGATATATCACTCGCCACAATTACGAGTTGTGACTTACCTCGTTTAAGCGAGGTTAATGTTGCCTCAAAGCCATAGCTTAAGTTACCTGATTTTGCGGCAAATCCCAAAAGAGTTAAAATTTTATTATTCATTCTGTAACTCAGTTTCGAGTTGGGAATATATTTCTTCTGAAACGCTTGTTTCAAAAGCACGCGACAAGGCATTGGATTTATGCGCCTTTAAAAGACATTCCTTATTTTTACAAATATATGCACCTCTGCCATTAAGTTTTCCCGTAAAGTCAAGCTTAATGCCGCTATCTGTTGTTTTTACTATTCGTATTAAATCTTTTTTAGGCTTCATTTCTCGACAACCTGTGCACATACGCATAGGTATTTTTTTTGTTCCCAATTCGTTTTTCTCCCTTTGCTTATTTTGCAGTTATTAATTATTCACCAAAAAATCCGCTTTCGGGGTGAATATCTATCTTCCAGCCTGTAAGCTTTGCGGCAAGACGTACATTCTGTCCCTTATTGCCAATAGCCAAAGACAACTGTGCTTCAGGAACACTTGCTTTGCAAACCTTGGGCTCTTCACTTAGAATTTCAACCGAAACCACCTTAGCGGGTGATAATGCCTCGGTAATAAACTCAACAGGATTTTCACTGTATTTAACAATATCAATCTTTTCTCCTGCTAATTCTTCCACTATCTTGTTAACACGTGCACCCTTAGGTCCGATACAAGCGCCAATAGCGTCAACCTCGGGGTCAGGTGACCAAACAGCAATTTTTGTTCTGCTTCCTGCCTGACGTGAAACAGATTTAATTTCAACTGTTCCGTCAAAAATTTCAGGTACTTCAGTTTCAAATAAACGCTTTACAAGACCCGGATGAGTACGTGAAAGCATTATTTTTGCGCCGCGGTCGGTTTCCTTAACATCAACAACATAAACTTTGATATGGTCACCCTCATTGATAACCTCATCGGGTACCTGCTCAAGTTTAGGTAATGTAGCCTCTGTATGACCGATTGTAAGTATTGCATTGCCGGTTTTAGGGTCAATCTTATGAACAACAGCGGTAACAAGCTCACGATTGTGGCTTTGGAACTCTGCTAAAGTCTGACCTCTCTCAGCCTCACGAACACCTTGACGGAAGTTATTCTTAGAGTTTTGAGCTACAACTCTACCAAACTTTCTGGGGTCTAAACTAATCTCAACAAAACCAAGCTCTACTGACTTAGGGTCGATAGCAGCTGCATCTTCTCTTGAAATTTGGGTGAAGCTGTCTTCTACCACG
The DNA here is from genome assembly GCA_017549905.1 of Clostridia bacterium. Lineage (GTDB taxonomy): Bacteria > Bacillota > Clostridia > Oscillospirales > Acutalibacteraceae > UBA737. Next base: position 8,107 of record JAFYNC010000052.1, read on the forward strand.
TCAACAACTTCTTTTCTTGCGGTTACTGTGAAAATCTGCTTTTCGGGATCGATTACACATGAAACTATCTCGTTTCCGCCGTAATCCTTACGTGCAGCTACTACAATTGCTTCTGCGAATTTTTCTGCAATATACTTTTGAGGGATTCCTTTTTCCTCTTCCATAAGTCTTAATGCTTCAAAAAATTCAGAATTGTCTATTCCGTTTTTAACAGTTTTCTTCTTTGCCATTTTTGATTATTCCTCCAAGCTGTATTAATCTATATATTCTGTATTTGCTTTTGAAATTTCTTTAAAGTCGAATGTAAACTCGCCATCATCAGTTTCTAATGTTAGTTTTTCATCCACACTTTTTAAAATACCTTTAAACTCTTTTTTAGAGTCTATTGCTTTATAAAGCTTCACCTTTACCCTTTGACCTATAACGCTTTCAAAATGGAAAGGACGTGTAAGTTCCCTTTCAATTCCGGGTGAGCAAACCTCAAGATAATAAGCTTTATCAATGGGGTCGGCTTCATCAATAATAGGGTCTATCGCGTGGGATACATTTGTGCAGTCATCAATGGTAATACCGCTTTCACTA
>JAFYNC010000053.1 GCA_017549905.1 Clostridia bacterium
ATATTCAGTGTTGCACAATGATAGAGAAACCTTTGAACAGGTTATTCTTAAAGTGGCAAGTGAAACCGGCATTGAACCCGGCATCATTGAAAAAGACTATTATGTTACACTGTTCTTAAAGAGAATAGTAGAATTGCAACCCAACATCATATTTAAGGGCGGCACTTCTCTTTCAAAATGCTATAAGGTTATAAAACGTTTTTCGGAAGATATCGATTTAAATATCGATACCCAAAGCAAACCTACAGAGGGACAACGAAAGAAACTCAAAGAGAATATTGTATCCATTATCTATGGACTCGGCTTCACCCTTGACAACGCCGATAATGTCAGAAGCAGAAGAAACTATAACCGATATATTGTTGACTACCCGACTGTCTTCTCTTCGAACTTCTTAAAAGAACATTTGATAATTGAGACTGCCGTTTATATTAAGTCATATCCTTGCGAAAGATTACAGGCAACAAGCATTATTTATGATTACCTTAAACAAAACGGTTATGATGACTTAATCCAAAAGTACGATTTGGAACCCTTTGAACTGAATGTTCAGATGGCTTCCAGAACCCTGATCGATAAATTGTATGCCTTGGGTGATTATTATTTAAGCGATGCTGTACAGGAGCATTCCAGACACATTTATGATATTTGTAAGTTGTCCGATATAGTTACATTGAATGCCAATATGAAGCAACTGGTGAGGGAAGTTTTCGAAGAGCGGAAGCCCCATGAGCAATGTCACTCGGCAAAAGACGGTGTTGATATGAATGCTCTGCTCCAAGAGGTAATTGATAAGGATATCTACAAGAAGGATTACGAGGATATTACAGCAAAAATGCTTTTTGAGGATGTGCCTTATGCTACCGCAATCAAGACTTTACAGAAAATTGTTGATTATAATTTGTTTTAACGTCAAAAGGATGAGTTCAGGCTCATACTTTTTCAAAAGTTGTTGACGATTGCACTTATACTATTGCATGCGTTGTCTGTTTCAACTATAATTAATTATAGAAATTTTCAAAGGAAGGTTTTTGATGAGCAGTATTGGATTGAATGAGCAATATATGAGAAAGTTTCCTTCAGGAATGATACTTTCGGAGATTGACGCATCCGAACTTTTTTCCTCAAAAGAAAAAATGCTGGTACTGGAATACAAACAGCTTCAAAAGAGATTAGAAGAAAACCGAGAACAACTATTGCGACTCCAAGACAGTAAGGGTGTTTTCGTACGCATTAAGATTATGCGTAATAACAAAGAATATTGGGTAATAAATACACGTATGAAACAAATTGAGGATAGCAAGGATTTGTCGTCATTGCTTTTTAGAAAAAGATATGAGCTGGTTAGGCAACAACAAATAAGGGAACAAGAAATAAGAAAAGAACTAGAAACAGAAATTATTAAAAGATATTTGTAATGTAAATAATTCCACTTTTTGGTGATAAGAGTGTTATATTATACAGAAATTGCATTAAGTCCTTATGAAGTTCCTGAACATAATTCAATATGTATTTATATTTCCGGTTGTTGCAATTATTGCAAGACTTGTCATTATTCATTGCTTCAAAAAAGTAACTTTGGAGATAAACTGCTTGAAAATTTTATGAAAATAATCCAAGAATGGATGAATATTTTTGATTTTGTTAAACTGGGCAGTTATCAAGAGAATTGCGGTGGATTGAATGAAAAAACAGCATTAGATAATTTCTCTCTTTTGCATAGCATAACAGGCTGTAATCAAGGAACCTAATTAATTAGGTTTATAAGGTAAAATTTTTATCAACGCACAGTAGGTTGCATCATCTCTAAGTGGTTGTTATAATGATTTCATAAAGGAGTGACCGAGATGGATACCTACATAACAGGACAAACAATAAAGAATCTTCGCGAGAAAAAAGGCTTCACTCAAGCAGAACTTGCTGAAAAATTGGGTGTAAGCAGCAAGGCGGTTTCAAAATGGGAAACAGCTAAAGGTTTACCTGACATTGCCTTAATTGAGCCTCTTGCAAATGTGCTTTCTGTTTCGGTTATGGAATTGATGACAGGCAATGCAGTTGTTAACAAAAATATAGCTTCAAACATATTGCGTTCGAAATTCTATGTATGTCCTTTGTGCGGAAATATTATCCGAACCGTAGGTGATGCGGTTATAAGTTGCTGTGGAATTATATTGCCGCCACTTGAGGCTGAAGAAACTGATAATGAACACAATATAACCATTGAAATAGTGGAAGACGAGCATTTTATCACCATTAACCATAATATGACAAAGGAACATTATATTTCTTTCATTGCCCACATAACGTATGACAGAGTGCAGTTTGTAAAGTTTTATCCTGAGGGAAACGCCGAAACACGACTAAATTTACGAGGCGGCGGATGGTTGTATTTCTATTGTAACAAGCACGGACTGATGAAAAAGAAAATCTAATATAACTTTCGCTTTGCGCAAGTGTCACTCTGCTCGTTTTTTGGGGACGCGGTGGCTCGCCTCACCAAGTAGTGCGTTTGGCAGACTACAGGCTAAGCTGGTGGTGTTGATTGCGGGAGGACGGAGAAGATGCTATAATGAAATCAAGAGGTGATGCGAATGTTTAGCATAATAAAAACAAAAGAGAATGTAGAGAACTTCCTTGATAAAACAAATGCATTACACGACGGATATATCATTAGCGTTCAGTACACCAATGGTGGTGTTACAAAATTAGATTATTGTTATAATTTTAATCACGAAAAAACAAAGTTAATTATTCAA
>JAFYNC010000054.1 GCA_017549905.1 Clostridia bacterium
ATATTGCGAAGACGAATAATCGGGGTATTCCCCATCGCTTCTAATATATTATTATAAATCATACTCCAAACCCTTATTTCTAAATTTAACCAAAAGAATTATACCATAAAAAACATATATTTACAATCTATTTTATTCATGTGAGCGTATATTTGCCCCTAGTATCTTCTGAGATTTTAGATATACCGCTTTAGCCTCTTGCTTATTAAAGGTCTTAAGGCTTGCTTTTTTAGGCAGTCCCCATATTCCAAAAAGTCTTGGACCTATCCACTCGCCATATTTACATTCACTAAATATTCCTTTTACTATGCATAGCGCCGCTTTGCGAGGCTTCATAAAAATTATTTTCATAGGATTTTTTATGATAGCAAAAATCCACTTGGGATAATGCGCTGTTATATTAGTGAATGTGATTCCGGGATGAACCACCGAAAGCGTTATATCTTTTTTATTTTGAAATTTTTCATACATAGAAAGCATTAAATGCCTTTTTGCATTGCCGTAAACCTTACTATCCGCTCTAACACCCGAAAAATCAATATTATCAGCATTGGTTTTTGAATAATTGTGCGCTATACTACCTACAACCACAACCCTTGCTGATTTTTCTGACAATTCATTCCATAACAATTCGGTCATATAAAGCGGCGCTAAATAATTTATGACAAAGATGTTATTAAACCCAAAATTTGTTTTTCTTCGCGGAATACTGTAAGCACCCGCGTTATGTATTATAACATCAGGGCAGTTTTTTTGAAGTTCTCTCGCCGCTTTTTCAACCGAAATCTTATCTTCAAGCTCTAATGGTATAAACTCTGCCTTAAGATTTTTATACTCTGCCTTTAATTCGTTTATTAAAGTTTCTGTTTTTTCTTCACTTCGGTTTAAAAGCAAAAGCTCTGCCCCGAGCTCTGCCAAAAATCTACAAAGTTCTGTGCCGAGTCCGCCCGTAGCACCTGTAACTGCTACCCTTTTGCCGCACAAACTTTCGGTGTTTTTACTTAACCATTTCTTATAGTTCATCGCAAAAATCAATGCAAGAACGAGTTTCAGTAAAGGGGCGAACAAAGGTATCTGCAACCTTTACATGCTCAGGATGAACTGCATAACCCTTTAATGCCTCTTGACTTTCAAAAACCGAATAAAGCATTACATCAACATTTGAACTTTCAAGCGTTTTTGTCTGCACATTTATCTCTAAAAGACCGGGGATTTTGCCCAATAGTCCCTCAAGAGCTTGCTTTATCCCGTTTTTTACATCTTGGTTATTGTGCACCTCTTTAAGCTTCCAAAGTATAATATGTTTAACCATAAAATCATTCCTTTAAGTCTAAATCATTAATACTAATATACCATCGGACTAAAAAAATATCAAGGCATAATAAAGTTATAGCAAATCACATAGAATGTATTACATTAAAAAAAGATACGGTGATATATGTGAAAGAAAAAGTTAAATCTTATGTAGTTTCTATTTTAATTGCACTTACAGCAGGTGGGTTGTCTGCCATTTTAACTATGGGTAATATGGATATTTACAACACCTTAAAAACTCCGCCGCTTTCTCCGCCGTCAATACTATTCCCTATTGTATGGACAGTGCTTTATATTGTTATGGGAGTTAGCGCCGCTATGATTTATAATACCGCTAAAGCCTCGCATATTGATAAAAGTTCTGCCCTTTTCACCTATGCAATAAGCCTTATATTTAATTTTCTTTGGAGCATAATTTTCTTTAATATGCGAAGCTTCTTGTTAGCTTTTATCTGGCTTTTGATCTTGCTTTTCTTAATTGTAAGAACAATTATAAAATATTATAATATTAACCCTACTGCCGCATATCTGCAAATTCCATATTTGCTATGGGTTTGTTTTGCAGGGTATCTGAATTTTGCAATTTGGTATTTAAATCGGTAAAAATTTTGCAAACACCGTCATAACAACAAGAAAAACAAGGTTTATAACGGTAAACATCCAAAAATATTGTTTTGTGTGCCCTGGGTAAAGAACACGAAATTCGCTAAACGTGATTAAACTTGCAAGTGAGGCTATAAGCGTACCTGTTCCGCCTATATTTACACCCAGAAGTAATGACTTGTAATCCATTGTGAAACGCGAAAGCAAAATTGCAGACGGCACGTTACTTATTGCCTGACAAGATAATACCGACACCGTTAACGTATCCTTAGCGAGAACTGATGATATAAACGTATTCACAGCATCTATTCTTGAAAGGTTGCCCGCAAAGATAAAAAAGAAAAAGAATGTGCCAAGCAATGCATAATCCACCATATACAATGCGTCCTTATCGGCTATAAATAGTATAATCGGCACTATTATTAAACCTATATAAAATGGCACTACACGAAATACTATAAGAATTGCGAACAAAAATAATGCAATATAAAGCGCAGTACGCTTAAAATTAAGTTTTTCGGGGAAATCTTTGTCTATAACAAATTTTTCTTTTTTTACAAACAAACAGGCTACAACCAACAACGCTACAGCAAGTAAAAAAGGCGGCAACATTATTTTGCAAAACTCGCCTGTAGGTATTTTAAAATATGAATAAAGATATAGGTTTTGCGGATTTCCAAAAGGAGTGAGCATGCCGCCAAGATTTGCCGAAATATTTTGCAATATAAAAAGATATGCCATATATTTTTCTTTGCTAACCGTAGTCAAAGCAAAATAGCCGAGCGGCAAAAATGTGATAAGCGCCATATCATTTGCAATTATCATAGAGCCTAAAAAGGTAATAATTATAAGTATTAAAAACAGGCTTCTAAGATTTCCCGAAAGCAACACTAAACGCCTTGCAATAATTGTGAAAAACTTTATATTTCTAAGCGCACATACAACCGCCAAGGTTAAAAACAGGCAGGCAAGTGTTTTCCAATCGAAATATGTGAAATATTCTTTATCGGGCGGCACAAAAAAGCAGGTTACAACTGCCGCTATTGCCGCAATACAGAAAACTGTATATTTTTTAAAAAACTTAATTACAGCCATACAAAATCCCCTTTTTTCGACTGCTAACATAATACAACTGCAAGGCATATTTTTCAAGCATTTTTTAACAAATATAAACAAGCCGTGAAACTCACGGCTTGTTAGTGTTTATTTTGTTTTTTCTATATTAGACACAAGGTATCTTCCTACCTCGCACATATACTTTGTTGTAGCGGCAAATAATTCTACAGGTTTGCCACAATAAAAATCTTGCGCCTCAAAGGTGAAATCACCTTTATAATCTATCTTTGCCAATGCCTTACAAACGGCATTAAAATCTATTTTTTCCATAAAAGGCAATGTGTGTTTATCCGACTTGCAATCATTATCATGAATATGAAGCGCCTGCAAACGCTTATTGCCCATTTTATGTATAAATTCAGGTATATCAGCATCCATAAGCGCAACGTGACCTATGTCAAGACAACCAACTATCCACTCGCTGTTTACAGCATCGAGATATTTGCAAAATTCCCACGCTCTTGAACAGG